>JAYTGM010000372.1:0-4329 GCA_043733425.1 Terriglobia bacterium | reverse complement strand
TTTCCTCAATCTACGATTACAAACAGAAGCGGCTGCAATTTGCCACCGTGAACTTGAACTACAACACGGATTGTTGCGGTTTCAGTGTGCAATACCGCAGTTTCTCTTTGCCGAATCGTGTAGAAAGCCAATTCCGCGTGTCATTTTCGGTTGCTAATGTCGGTTCGTTCGGCACGTTGAAGAAGCAGGAACGGCTGTTCTAAATCCGCCGCTCCCATTCAGTTGTGGCATACTACAGGCAACTTTACCGTTTTGCAGGTGCTAATTCTATGAAGCCTGTTCTCTTCCTTCTTTTTATCTTGGTTTCCGTGGGTTTTAGCCAGAAAGTGGTCACTCCCGGACGCCCCACCACCCCTACCCTTCCTACGGTTCCCACAACTCCGAATCCGAATACGCGGAACACCAACACGTATCCAACCGATCAGACGCAACAGAACACCGACATAGCACGGCCTATTTACCTCTCCGGCAAAGTGACGCTAGACGATGGCACGGCGCCGCCTGATTTGGTTCGAATCGAGAAAATCTGCGGAGCCAGCCCCCGGCCGCAAGGATATACAGACTCCAAGGGCCGCTTCAACTTTCAGCTGGATGGCAACATCGGAGTGCTGGCGGACGCCAGCGATTCGACGTTCGGCCGGCAATCGCCCATGGCCGGCAACACAATGGGCCGAAATGGCGAGCGCAACCTATCTGGCTGTGATTTGCGTGCCGTGTTGCCCGGTTTCCGCTCCGACACGGTAAATTTGAGCATGCATCGGGCCTTCGATAATCCGAATGTCGGAACCATCGTGTTGCATCGCCTGGGCGGCGTGGAAGGAACCACCATCAGCTACGCGAGCCTGAACGCGCCCAAAGATGCGACGCGCGCTTTCGAAAAGGGCCGCGAAGCCCTGAAGAAAGAGAAGCAACCCGAGGCGGAAAAGCAGTTCCGCAAAGCGGTGGAAATCTACCCGGGCTATGCGACGGCATGGTACGAATTGGGCCGCATGGAAGAGAGCCGCAAGCAGGAAAGCGAAGCGCAGGCTGACTATCGGAAAGCACTGGAGACGGATCCTAAATACATCTCCCCCTACTTGAATCTGAGCAGCATGGCGGCGCGAAAAGCAGATTGGGCGCAGACTTTAGAGTTGACGGACAAGGCCATTAGATTGAATGCCGTCGAATTTCCGCAGGTGTTTTACTTCAATGCGCTGGCGAATTTAAACCTTCGGCATCTGGATGCAGCGGAGAAGAGTGCGCGCGAGGCCAAGAAGTTGGACACCCGGAAATTTCTGTTGCGCCTGGATCAATTGCTGGGTGTAATTCTGCTGGAAAAGCATGATTATCCAGGTGCCGCCTTGCAGATGCGGGCCTATTTGGCGGCCAACCCGGAAGCTAAGGACGCCGGTCAGATCCGGACCCAGCTAGAACAATTAGACAAGCTATCGCCCCCACCAGCCCAGTAGCGCCGGGCCATGCCCCGGTCGATGCACAATCTGCCGCTATGGTTAGCCAAATGCAGTAAGCACTGGCGAGGCTACTACAATGCTCCGCTATTCTTTACTGTTCCTGGTGGTGGCGATTCTTGCCGCCATTTTTGGTTTTGGCATTACTGCCATGGCATTTACCGTAATTGCAAAGGTAATTTTCTTTCTATTCTTAGTGGGATTTTTGGTGACCATGGTCATGCAGATGGCTCGCCGTGTATAGATCGAAGATGCTCCTCAACTGCTCATAAGACTCTACTAAGCGTGGGCCAGGGCGGTTGAAAAAAGCATTGCCATCGACTGTATGAATTTGATGATTCCGGACAGCTAATAAGTCGGAGTAACCAGAATGTTCTTCGAGCCAGTGCATTTCCTGTCGCGTTCTCAACTGATCGAATCCGCAAGGCATGGCGATGATGATATCGGGGTCGGCCTGCTGAAGTTCAAGCCAGGTCATCCACGGCGAATGCTTGCCGGCTTCCCCAAATAAGTTGTGTCCTCCAGCGAGTTCTACCAGTTCCGGAACCCAATTCCCGGCAGCCATCAGCGGATTGAGCCATTCGATGCAAGCTACGGTTGGCCCGTGAGCTTTCTCAATGCGCGGCATGCGTGATTGCAGCCGCGCAATCAGCGGTTCGGGATCAATCGACAAGCTGGCGGCGATTGCGCGGATATCTTCCCAAACGTCGGCCAGACAATTGGGCTGAAGAGAGACGATCTTTGGCTGGCTCAAGAGTTGCGATGCCACAGATCGCTCCACGTCTTTGAGACTGACCGCGCAGACTTCACATTGCGTCTGCGTCAGGATGTGGGTAGGTTGTAGTTGACGAAGTTGCGCGTCATCCACCTCGTAAATCGATAAAGCATTGCGAAGCCGATCTTTGACCTGTGCGTCGATTTCAGGGCTGGTGCCTGAGATCGCAAAGCTGGGCGTGCTGCAGACGGGGAGAGCGAGAACTTCCGGCGGATAGTCGCATTCGTGCGAGCGGCCGACCAGCCATTCGCCAGCGCCCAAGGCGTAGACGATCTCCGTGGCGCTTGAGATTAGCGAAACGATGCGAGGCATGACGGATGCACGTACGTGTGGAACTCGCCGTTTTCACCGCAAGGGTCCGTGGCGGTTGGTAGGCTGGCGAGGAATGCTTCATCGAACAACCGGCCAATGAGAGACGCATCCTGCGCCGCGGTAACGGTAGCGGCCAGGCCGCAGCGGATCATCTCTCGTGCCAGTTGACCTGTATCGCGCTTCCAGAGGGGAAACAAGAGTTCCTTTTCAGGCAAACTTCGTTCGCGAAATTGGCGGATATCCTCAAGGAAGAGGTCGCCGAACGCGATGGCATCGAACTGCGCGCAGGCTGCCGCAAACCGCTCGATGTAGACGGCATTCGGACAGTGCGGGGGGAGCGGAACTTTGATCACAGGCATCTGTAGCGCGATAGCTTGACGATCGATATCGGCAATTGCCGTGTTGTGAATGGAGACCACGTTTGTCGTTTCGTCAAAGGTACAAATCAGGTGCGAAGCGGCGGGAAGTGAGCGAAGCGCCCAAGCGCAATCCTTCCCACCGCTCCATGCCACCGCGATCCGCTTCACGCAGTTTGTAACTGGGTGGACTTGCGGGAAAGCAGGTGATACAGCCCGAAGAGCACGGCGGTAAAGAAGAGGTCGCCCGCCATGGTACGGCCGAAGAAGGGAAGCGCGGAGGTGTAGCATGCCGCCAGCCCGGCCGGTGTTTGAGCGAAGAAGTGGCTGCCCATCCAAACACCGAAATTGGTGATGAGAAAGAACTGCAAGCTACATAAGAAAGATGCAGCGCCCACACGAACGGCACCGGTGGAACGGGTCAGCAGCGTGCGGCCGATCAGCACGTTTAGCATGAAGCTGGCATAGATGAAAGGCGAAAGGCGCGTGTAGCCGGGCATACCGAAAATAAGCGAAAGCAGCGGGTCTGTAACGGCCATGATGACCAGCGGTACCAGATAGGCTTGCCACCCGGGTAGCTTGGCACCTGCGAAGAGGCTAACGGCCCCCACGGGAGTGAAGTTTGGCGGATGCGGCAGCAGTCTGGCAAAGCCGCTTACCACGGTCAAGGCCAAGGGCCGGAGTCTGTCTTCTTGTTCCATGTTCTTCATCCTTGTGTGCGGGCCGAAGCGGCCTCGTTCGGCTGCCAGAGAGTTTCCGGTATTCCCAATTGGTGATTCGCCCAGCGGCTCCAGACAAACAAAGCGTCGCTCAAGCGATTCAGATATTTCAGTGTATCCCGATCGACGGCGGGCAGGGCGGCGCAAAGCCGCTCCGCGCGCCGGCAAACGGTCCGGCAGATATGAAGCTCCGCGTTGGCGCGCGAGCCGCCGGGCAAAACAAAGCTCCGGAGCGCGGGGACCACCTCATTCATCCGATCGATCTCCTGTTCCAGCTCCAGCACTTCAGCAGGGGTAATGCGGGGCTGGCGCGGGTGAATATCTTCAGGCAGCGTGGCCAGAATGGAGCCCGCGTTGAACAGTTCGTGTTGGATGCGGCTCAGGATAATCGCGAGCTCAGCAACGGGCGCACCCAATTCCTCCAGCGTCACGCGGGCTTGGCCGACGAACGCGTTCAGTTCATCGACGGTGCCGTAGCAATCGATGCGGGGATCGGTCTTACTGACGCGCTGCCCGCCGACGAGGGCGGTTTGGCCTTCATCCCCCTGGCGGGTATAGACGCGGTTGATAGCGATGCGGGGTTGGTCGAAGTTATTGGCTGACATGTTCAGGTTACCGGCTGCGGGTGGGCACTATCCATTTCACACCAGCGGTGAAGTTCAGGCGCGGGGAAGGGAAGCCGAAGAGCTCTTCGTATTGTTGATTGAGGGCATTGCGCA
>JAYTGM010000371.1:0-11409 GCA_043733425.1 Terriglobia bacterium | reverse complement strand
GGCCCTTCATCGCCCGGCCCGGCCAAAATGTAAACCATTGCGGTCCGTTGATTGAAAGCTTCATCCAGGCGCGCCGGGTCATCCACCTCCACAATTTTGGCGCCCACCATGCGAACCGCATGATCGTAGACGTTGCGCGAATACGTGGGGATGATCACTTCATTCTTGAGCCCGGTCAGGTCAGGCAGCCGCTGCATGCGCTCCGGGTTCGAACCCACAATACAGGCCGCCGTTGTGTGAGCAATCGCGGCGCAGCAACCGTTCGTAACTATTCCCCACTCCGCACCGGTAATTTTGGCGAGCCGCTGGCTTACTCCCAACATCAATTCGTCCATATGAACGTAGTCCCGCGATGCTGCCTCCATCGCAGTCTTCACCTGCGGCAAACTTTGCGATCCGGTAATGATGGTGAAGGTGCCGCGCGCATTAATTAAAGGTCTAACGCCGATAGCGCGATAAACATTCTTAACAGTTGCCGCTGCGGTATTCCGCGCCGGTAAAGCAACCGCTCCCGCTAGTCCGGCCAGGCGCTGAAAAAGTTGGCGCCGGCCCATACTGTTCCAAAATGAAACGCTCATGATTGCCTGTATTTTACGCGCAATCTTTCATTTTGTACACTAAGATTAGTCTCATGCCAGATCGAAATCGCCGTGACTTCCTGATGGCCGCGGGAGCGGCTGGATTCCTTGCTGCAACGTACTCCGCATCGGCTGAATCGGATGGTAAGCCTGGCCTGCCAGGGCCTTATGCCGGCCGCGTCATCGCGGTTGAACATTCGTCAGCAACCACTGGCAGCAAATCAAATCGCGAAGCCGTCAGGCTTATGCTCAACCGGGGCATTATGGAACTTACTGGCGCGCCTTCGCCCCAGGATGCCTGGCGCACGCTGTTTCAACCGTCAGACGTGGTGGGTTTGAAGCTCAACCCGGTGGGCCGCCCCTTTGTGATGTCCTCGCCTGAAGTGGTTTCCGAAATCATCGCTGGTTTACAGACCGCGGGCGTACCGCTCAAGAACATCGTGGCTTATGACCGCTACCGGCGCGAGTTCCTGGAAGCCGGCTTCGATAAATGGCTGCCGGAAGGTGTGCGCTGGACATTCGCCAGTGACAACTATGCCGCGCACCCCTTCCAACTGGATATGGCCGGCTACGATGCCAGCCAGTATGTTGAAATGCCGCTCGTTTTTCCCGGTGCGGACCCCGGCGATCCCCACCACCGGCGCTCCTACCTTTCAAACTTCATTAGCAAAGACGTGAATAAGCTGGTGAATCTGTGCGGGGTGAAGCACCACCAATCGGCAGGCGTCACCATTGCTCTAAAAAACCTTTCACACGGCTTAGTGAACAATGTCAGCCGAAGCCATTCCAGCAGCACGCTGAATACCTGTGGCACCTTCATTCCGAACATCGTCGATCACCCCATCATCCGCAAGAAGACCGTGCTGAATATCTGTGACGGGTTGCTGGCTGCTTACCACGGGGGCCCCGGGGCGAAGGTGGAGCATTACGTGTGGGCGCACAACACTATCTACTTCGCGACGGATCCGGTCGCTCTCGATAAAACCGGTCTGAAAGCGATCGATGCAAAGCGCGTGCAAATGGGAATGCTGCCTATCGCAACCGCGAAGCCGGACCGTGACAGCACATTCTTAAATATGCAGCCAGAGCAGATTGAAATCGCAAGCGTTCTGGGCCTGGGTATATTTGACGATAAGAAAATTGACGTCCGCCGCTTTAAGCTGGCGTAACAGATACCTTGGGCGCTTGATACCGCACACTTAAGTGTGGTGTCTCCAGCACTTTGCTCCCCTGCAAACGTGATGTCAGGCAGCTCTCCAACATGCCGCTCACCAGCAGCGTACGCTCCACGGGGTAGGCAGCCCTGCCGGTTTCGAACATGTGCTCGATGTTGTTCACCAGACATGCCGAATACGTTACGTTCGGAACCGGAGTGAGCAAAAACTGGCAGCTCTTCACGCCAGCACCCTTGATTCGCGCGGCAAAATTGAAATCCTGAACCGCGCCAGTGAGCATCAGCAATGTCGTCTTTAGCCCGTCATTGTGCGTGATGAAGTAAGCCGCCGGGTTCTTCACCAGCTTCGGCAGTTGGCCATTCGTTGCCAGATCCTGAGTGCGGCCGTCCTCAAACGAGTAACCCTGCGGCGTGTCGCTGCGCGAAAGCGCCGATTGCAAAAGCTGGTTCGACCAACGTCCGTCGGCGCCCGCTTTCCAGACGGCGGCACCCTCAATCATCTCCACTGATCGCACGCCGGTCTCCCCGCCTTTCCTCCGTTCAATCATGCACTGCATTGCTTCCAGAGCATGGTAATCCATGGGGTCAGAGCCGCCATTTCCCACCATCAGAGCTTCTTCAATTTCGCAACCCAGGGGCAACTCCAGCTCAGGCAAGCGCCACGTGACGGGCAGGGAAGACCCTGCCAGCATGGGGAAGTTCAGGCGTTTCGATTCCGCAACCATCCACTTGGCTTTTTCAAAACTCCAGGAAAGATGCTTGTCGTTATAAATCGGTACCGCCCGCCCGTCCTTTTCAAAAACCTCGGTACAGGCCTTGAAGAACTCATAACGGGGGTACAAAATCTGCCCTTTCTCATTCCGGGGATAGTCTCCATGTTCGGCAATGATCAGCACCGCATCCACAGCTAACTTCTCGCCTCCGCAACGCAGCGCTTCCGCAATGGTAGGGTATACAGAAAAGCCAAACTCAGCAGCCCGCTGTGAACTCAGATCGCCTTCCGGCTTCTGATCGATATACAGCGACACCACCTTCATATCGGGCCGGTGCCAGGCTCCCTCATGCGGATAGCCCACCAGAAAACGGTCGGCAATGTGCTGCACGTGGGACAGATATTTGTAAATGGTTCCGATAACTGCAATGCGCTTCATTAGCTTCTCTGGAATGTGGATTCTTTCGTTGCGCGGTAGCTGATGCCCAAGTGGGGCGTCTCCACTCGCGCACCTTTTAGAAACAGGCTCTTCACTCCCGCTTCCGTCAGACCGGTAGTCAGCAAGGTTCGTTCCACGGGATACGTCGCCTTGCCCGTCAGGAACATCTGCTCCATGCCGTTCACCAGGGGGCTGAAGAACGTAGCGAGCGTGGTGCGCCCATCCGGCATAGGCAAGTACATTTGAGTGCTGAAAATTCCTGAGTCCAGCCGTGCCGCGAAATTGAAATCTTTGACCAGGCCGGACATCAGCAGCATCGTGCTCTTCAGGCCATCGTTGTGCTCATACCGGTAAGCCACCGGGTCTTTCACAAGGCGCTGCATATCCGCCATCGTTGGCAAAATATCGTTAAAGCCTTCGCGCGCGGGCGTTAACGTATGGCTTCTGCATAACGCGGCCTCCATCAAATCATGGGGCCATACACTTTCGCCGTAAGCCTTCCAGAACGCGTCCCCGCGATACGCGGTTACGGATTTCACGCCAGTCTCGCCACCCTTTCGCCGCTCCACCATACACTGGATGGTTTCCAGGCCGTGGAAATCGTAGCTGTCCACGCCGCCATAACAGACGCAGAGCGCCTCCGAGCATCGTGCATCCCGCGGCATCTCAACTGACGGAGTCCGCCACGTTACAGGCAGGCTGGAACCGGCCATCAGCGGAAATTTCAATTCTTTCGACGTGTCGTAAATCTCTTTCGCCCAGTCCCACTTCCAGGAGAGATGCTTGTCGTTGAATATCGGCACGGCGCGGCCGCTCGCACGGAAAACTTTGAAAATCTCTTGGAAAAATTGGTAGCGCGGGTATTGCGTTTGGCCCATCTCATTTCGCTGATAGTCGCCATGTTCCCCAACTACCACCACGCCATCCACCGCAAGTTTGCCTGTACCTAACGTGAGCGTCTCGCTGATCGTCGGATAAATCTTCATCCCCGGAAAGCGCCGCGCGCGGTCGCGGCTCAGATCGCGCGAACCAACCTGGTCTACATACAGTGACACCAGATCCATCGGCGGATGGTGAAATTCCCCATTCCAGCCATATCCTTCAAGGAACCTGTCTACAATATGTTGCGTGTGGGAATATTTGAAGAAAGTTGTGCTGACGGCGGCGATCTTTGGACGCGAAGACCGGGTCTGCGCTTGTGCCAGACCTGTTGAAGCAATCCCCGCCGCACCCAGCAACTCACGGCGTGAGATATTGCGAAATGCCTGCATGGATGATCATTATAGAACTTCCTGGAGATCTGCTTGATCCGGTTTACCTCCGCGCTGGTGGCCACTGTTTCCCTGGCGCTGGCAGTTACCCCCGCTGCTCGTAAAATTCATTCCAGCGCTCTTGTGTTCGATGCCCACGTTCACGTCATCGATCGGCAGTTCTATCACGGCGGTGACATTGGTCAACGCATGCCCGACGGGCAGTTTGATCTGCCGCGTGCGAAAGACGGCGGTCTGGGAGCAATGTTCTTTTCCGTCTTTGTCACGGAAGATTACTACCCACAGCGCCTCGAAACCAAACAAACGTTGCGCTTGATCGATCTTGCACTCACTCAGCTTGAGCGGAACCGTGCGAGCATTGAGCTCGCGCGAACCGCTGGCGATATTGAACGCATTCACAAATCAGGAAGAATCGCAGCCGTGCTGGATCTGGAAGGCGGCTTCGACCTTGATGGCGATCTTGGCGTGCTGCGCAACCTTTACCGGCTCGGGCTCCGCTCCGCACAGCTCCCGGCTCACAACTGGGCTAACCATTTCGCCGATTCCTGCTGTTCGACGGCACAGGAAAATCACGGGCTGAACGAAAGAGGCCGCGCCGTGGTGCATGAGATGAACCGTCTCGGCATGGTGATCAATGTCTCGCACGCCTCAGATGAAACCATTGCGCAGACGCTGGAAATCAGTTCGGCGCCCATTGTGGCCACGCATCATGGAATGCGCGCGCTCAATAACATTCCACGCAACATGCCGGATGATTTAATGCGCAAGATTGCTGCCAAAGGCGGTGTTGTTGGTTTTCAAATTGGCAATGAGTTTCACAATCGCAAAGCGTATGATTACCGGACCAGCCACGCGGGGAAGCCATTCTGGGATACGGGTGAGATTGCGCGTCGCAAGGGCCAGCTCAGCATAGAAGAAATCGACCGTCTGGTTGCACCGCAGTTTCCCATGGTTGGCTTCGATATCCCGCAGGAACTTCTCCTCACCCCCGAAGGTTGGATCGGTGTTCTGGAGCGTGCCATCGGCATCATCGGTGAAGACCATGTTGCCATCGGTACGGATTTCGATGGCGGTCCGACACCGCCGCGCGGAATGCACAGCATCGCGGATTTCCCGCTCCTCACCGAAGCCATGCTCACCCGCGGCTGGCCGGAATCGCGGATCAGGAAAGTGCTTGGGTTGAACATGCTTCGCGTTTTTCGCACCATCACGGAACCAAAAAAATGAAAACATTCGCATTGGTTTTATTTGCAATTCCTCTCCTTGCACAAGACCCGCTCATCGAAGGTTTCAAGCTGGTGGAAGTGGCTTCCGTATCGGATGCCATTGAGCAGCTTTACGGGCAGAAGGCGTACATGTCTCACCAGATGCGACCGCTCTTTACTACCAAGTTCGCTGGCCCGGCAGTAACGGTTCTGCTGAAGAAGGAAGAGCACCAGGAAGGTGCTGCCGCATCCTCCGGCATGCTCGAAGCAATCGATCGCGCACCCGCCGGCTCAGTCTATGTCATGAAGCTGGAAGAAGGCGCGGACATCGCCGGAATTGGCGGCTTGATGGCCACCGCGATGAAAGTGCGCGGCTTAGCGGGAGCTGTTATTGACGCAGCAGTCCGAGATCTGCCGCAGATCAACAAAATTCAATTTCCGGTTTTTTCCACTGGTGTCGCGCCTTCCACTTCAGTGAATCATTACCGCTTTGCCGGTTCCAACATTCCCATCGAGTGCGCGGGAACAAAAGTTAGCCCAAACGACATCATCGTCGCCGATCAGGACGGTGTGGTGGTTGTGCCCAGAGCTCACGCGGCAGAAATCCTAAAGCGCGCACAAGAGCTTGACGATACGGAACACCGCACGCTTCCACTCATAGAGAAGCTCCGCTCCATCACAGAGGCGGTAAAGAAGCTGGGAAGAATTTAGTCCCGGACCGCATCAACCTTCGCCGAAGTAGTTCCCGCATTCACGAAGCCAAGCTCGTCGGCTGCATCGCGGCTCAGGCTTATCAACCGTCCGGCTAACGCCGCATGACCGCTGATGGTGACAATCACCGTCTTCTGATTGCGCAGGTTAGTGACCTTCACGCGCGAACCAACCGGGTAGGAAGGGTGAACGGCAGTGAGAGCGCGTTCGGAATCGTGATAACAGGCAGTGCCCGTATTCGGCCCTTTTGCGATGTCCGCAGCGGGTACCGCAGTCCCAGCCGGAGCAGCCTGAACGGCGCGCACACGCGTGCGGATGGGTGAAGGCTTCTCATTCTGATCCGCGGCGGCTGCAACAGAGAGCAAAGCAAGCAATGAAAGGCAATAGGTGAAAAACAGCTTCATTGCTGTTTAGAGCCGATCGCTCAAAGCGGTGGTAATAGGTTCGGAGGGAGTCAGCACGGGCTCAAGCTGTTGAGGCATCTCTTCGTGCGTACACTTGCGCGGCTGTGTACCGGCTAGAAAATATTCCCTCCGTACCCTGGTACACAAAGGGCCGGCTGTTAAACCGGTATCGGTGTCAATCGAAACGCAAACAACACTGTTCGGCATGCTGGCAAGCGGCTGCGCTCCCCGCAACGCCGTTGCGCGCTTCATAAACTCGGTCCAGATCGGCAGCGCCGAACGGGCACCTTCCAGATCTAGATCGCTGTTATCGTCGTACCCCACCCAGACAATGCAAACCAGGTCAGAGGTGAACCCGGCAAACCAACCATCCCGAGAGGTCCCCGTCTTGCCCGCCGCTTGTGCCAGCAGCCCGCGCGATTTCACGCTCGCCGCCGTCCCGGACCGCAGAACTTCTTCGAGCATGTCTTGCATCAGGAACGTGACACCTTCATCCAGTGCCCTATGCTGCCGGGGTTTCTGGCTGAAAATCACGTTTCCATTTTGATCGCGCGCCTCGCTCAAAAAATGCGGCTGCGTATAAATGCCCTGGTTCGCAAACACCGTGTATGCGCCCGCCATCTCTAGCGGCGTCGTCTCATAGGAGCCGAGTGCAACCGCCGGAGTCGGCATAATCAGGTTATTGAGCCCGGCATTGTGCGCAACGTTAACCACCTTGTCGTAACCCACCTTTTCCGCAACCCGTACAGTGGCAATGTTCATTGATTTCGCCAGCGCGCGGCGCAACGTCACCGTCCCGTAGAAGTGCTCACCGAAGTTGCCCGGCTGATAAAGGTCCTTACCAAAGTGAAACGTAGTAGGCTGGTCCACCACGGTGGAAGCCGGCGTCATGTTGCCCCCGGGCGATAACGCTGCCGCATACACAAACGGCTTAAAAATCGACCCCGGTTGACGCTTTGCCAGTACATGGTTCAACTGGCTAGTGCCATAGTTTCGCCCGCCAATCACAGCCTTCACCTCGCCGGTGTGCGGGTCCAACGCAATCAACGCAACTTGCGGCACATCATGCCGTTCATTTGGACGCCGCCGCGCAATGTAGCCGTCTACTTCTTTCAATCCCACGCGAACGGCATCTGCCGCGCTACGTTGCAGGTCTGGGTCAAGGGTCGTATAAACCCGCGTGGGGGCCGCGCCCGATTGTGTCGCGTCCTGCAGTTCACTCAGCGCGAGCGAAAGAAAGTACGGAGCTTCACCGGTATCGGGAATCGCATGAGCCAGACTGACTGGTTCTTCCACCGCGTTCTGTAGCCGCTCGCTGTCTATAAAATCGTTCTGCCGCATCAACCGCAGCACCACGTTGCGGCGCTCGATAGCTCTTGCCAGATGGTGTTGTGGCTCGTAATAACTGGGCCGCTGCACCATGCCCGCCAGAAAAGCCGCTTCCGGCAGATCGATCTGCGAAAGATCTTTCCCAAAGTAAACTTGTGCTGCCTTGGCGAATCCAAGCACGGAAAATCCATTGCTCCGCCCCAGGTAAACCCTGTTCGCATAGTTTTCAAAGATCTGTTCCTTGGTCAGCTTGTGCTCCAGCATCAGCGTGATCATCAGTTCTGATGCCTTGCGCTTCCACTTTTTATCGGAGTCAAGGTACAGGTTGCGGGCAAGTTGCATCGTGAGTGTCGAACCGCCCTGTTCCTTCCGTTGTGATTTCAAATCCACAGCCGCAGCCTTCACCAGCCGCAGGGGATCAAAACCCGCGTGACTAAAAAAACGCTTGTCCTCAGCAGCCAGAAGGGCGTTCACCAGAACCTTCGGGATCCCCGCAAAACGAACGATGCGGCGCTTTTCGCGTTCTGAGCCGTTCAACGTCGCCAGAACCTGCGGCTCCAGGGCATATTCGTCAACCGACCTGCCATCCCGAACGTTCACCAGCTTTGTGACGCCTTTATCCGTAAAAGTGGCGATCACGGCTTCCGGTTTGAAGTACGAAGATGGCCCGGGGTGAATCTCCAGTGTGTCCCCAGCTCTCTTGAAAAAGCCGGCGGAGTTTTCAACCGATTCCGTGTAGCCGCTTTCGCGCAAGCTGGCAACCACCTGATCGGCACTGATCACATCGCCCGCCGCCAGCGTCCTCGGTCCCGCATACAGAACAACGCTGTCACCGTAAAAGCCTTGCACCAGACGGCCGTCCACGAATCGCGACAACCGGATATAACCGATCACTCCGGCGGTTACAAACAACGCCAAACAAGCGGCCAGCACGATCCGGGCGCGTGTACGGAATAAGCTCCGCAAGGGTTCAAAGGAAAGCATGAATCACTATTATCTCAATTCGATGAAGCGGGCTGGTATCTTTAACATACTTGAAATAGTGCCTATTCGCCCCGAACTGCGCAAATACTACGGCGTGAAATGGCGTAGGTATCGCGAAACTCTGCTCGCACTCGCCGGACATCGCTGCGCCCAATGCGGTACGCAGCACACCCACTTAAACGCGGCTCACGTGCATCATGACCCGCGGAACGGCCAGCTCATCACTATCCTTTGCCCCGCCTGCCATTCCCGTCACGATACTCCCCAGCGCGTCGCTATGACTCGCCGTACCCGGGCAAAGAGAGTAGGCCAGCTTTGGCGATCTACTGAGATTGAGTACGCACCATATGCGTCCTGGATGATCCCAAGGCGCGTTCTTGAAGAGAAACAATTTCCACTATTTGGTTAGGTTTAGGGTGCCGCCGCCGGCGAAGTCTTTAGATAGCCCCTGTTAATCAAAAGCCATCCCGCCAGCAGCGCGGCTAACACTCCCAACGCCACTACAATTTCAATAGCCGCTCCGCGTAAATTAGTCTGGACAAAGCTCCGGCTGGCACCCAGAATATGTGCAATACGCGGTGCTCCACGCTCGTATTCAACCTCCACCGCCGAATGCTCCCGCAGCCCCCGCACCGAATCCGCGTCGATTAAGTCCACTGCCAATACCGCTTGTGCCCTTCCTTCTGGAACAAATTGCACCCCCACAATCTGTACCGGTTGCTTCGCCTCAAAATTCTCGTGATCGTTACCGAACAGGTATTCCACCAACTCGACGCTCTTCACGGTACCCGAAGCCCTGCGTATATCCGTTTGGGGAGCCGGTACTGGAACCGGAAAGCTGTGCAACATGACAGCCGCGGTTCCACAGAAAACGCTGGCCGCCGCCATCCAGCCAAACAGAGGAAGGTGCAACAACTTCCAGAGCAGAAGCAAAACCGCAATAGCAATCACCACTTCAGCCAGGAAGGTAGTCCGCGCCTGATAGGCCAGTTGCAGCGCTGACCACGAACGTTGTTCCGCCAGCCGCGCCGTGGGCAGCGCATGCATGCTGCGCAGTAACTTGGCCCCCGGAATCTGCGGCAGATCTTCGCGCCGCAGGAAGCGCAGTTTCACCAGTTCGCCTGTCTTTAATTCATCGAAACGTTCCGGGCTCACTGTGGCCGTCAGAAATGCCACCATCGATTCATGCGGCGGGTCATATTCCACCGTCACCTCAGCCGACCGGCTCCAGGAGGAATCGCGGACAACCACCCTCTCATCTTTCGAGAACACCTGCCCCGGAATTTCAATCCCCCGCTGATCGATCCACAGCGAAGAAATCGCAAACGGCGCCATCAAAAGCACAAAGCCGCCAACTAACAGAAGCAGGATCAAGGCCCGAACCATCTTTTTAGTCGCTATTCCCCAAAAAACCTAGTCCCCGGCTATCGCGTTTTTTGCAGGCATCGAAAGTTGCTCCCCGGCTTGTTGACTAACTGATCGTTGTCATCGACAGGGATGTTGCCGGTAGGGCACACGTATAGCTCAAAGCTACCGGGCTTTGGTTCCTTGCCAGCCGACCGGCCAACCGAATCTTTGCCGCCGGGCCGCAATTCCATGGTGCCGCCCGCGCCCGAACCATCTTTGGCAATCAACACAACAGTCAAGGATTGTGAGCAGGTGTTTTTGAAAGTTAAATAGTTATACATTTCGGGATCGTAAAACTCCTTGATGCAGCTATTCAACGGAGGAATTTCATGGCGCTGCGCAGAGGTAACGAAAGAACTCGCCAGCGTGAAGATAACAACTGCCCCTGAAGTGAGAAGAAAATGGCGCATAGGTTTAGCGTCCCATCTCCACTGAGCGAGTTTAGGGCCACTGCCGCAACCCCGGAGGACCTCAGTGCGATAAACTACAGGTGTGTTCCGAAGGGAACATAACTTCTTTATATGCTGATTTCAGGCGTACCCGTCCTGCTCTTTCTTACCGCGGTTCCTGCTCATGGCGCAGCCGCTCCTCCGCTAAATCGCCAGTTCGATCAAACCGTCCGCCCATTCATTACTCAGTACTGCGTCAGTTGCCATAGCGGAGCCTCAGCTGCGGCTCAGCTCGATCTGAAATCGTTCACGTCTGCGGAAATGGTTGCCAAAGACTATCCACATTGGGCGCTGGTGATGGAGCGGCTTGAAGCGAAGACAATGCCGCCGAAGCCGATGGCGCCTCCGCCCGCTGAGGCAACGCAACAAGTCATCTCATGGATTGGAGATGTCCGAGCCCGGCAAATCAAGAAGTTCGCTGGCGATCCCGGATTGGTGCTGGCCCGGCGCTTGAGCAACGCCGAATACAATTACACCGTTCGTGATCTCACCGGGCGCGACATGCAGATCACCAAAGAATTTCCTATAGACCCGGCGAATACAGCGGGTTTCGACAATTCAGGCGAGTCTCTGACCATGTCACCCGGCCTGCTGAATAAGTATCTGCAAGCGGCTCGCGGTGTAGCCGATCACATGGTGTTAAACCCGGGCGGACTGGAGTTCGCACCGTTTCCAATGCTCGTCGAAACCGATCGCGAAAAATATTCCATTCAGCGCATCATCGCTTTTTACCAGCGCCAACCGGC
>JAYTGM010000370.1:0-4360 GCA_043733425.1 Terriglobia bacterium | reverse complement strand
GCCGCGACCCGGGCGAGCGCGAACCGCTCGGTATCTATTGGTATGAATACTTCAAGAATTCCGCCGGCGAAATCGAATGGGCCAAGCATGTGATCGATTACAGCACCCGAACCGGGGCAGGCATGCAGGTAGTGGTTGCGGACCTGGATCGCGATGGCGATCTCGATATAGCAGTTGCAGGCAAGAGCGGTCTGTACCTTTTCGAAAACCTGACCAAAGCAGGACGTAAATCAAAATAATCGATACCTCACGCAGAGTATTTCTTGCCACCGGAAGCGCCGCGCTCCAAAGCGCGCAATCGCCGACCGAAACCATCCCCGTGCCGGACGCTGGGCAGGACCGCACGTATCTTTCCCTAGCCGCTTTCATCGCCAACGCCAAAGGGAAACAGAAGCCGCTGAACGATGCCGAATCGGCCCGGCGCTCTACGCTCACCGCCATGCTGGGCCACAAATCCATCCATGAAAAAAGAATCGTAGAATGGAAGGGCTTGGACGTATGAAACTTCTGCTCTTCCTGCTGTTCGCTGCCGCCGAACCCGGCTTCGCACCTTTGTTCGATGGCAAGACCTTGAACGGTTGGCACCTCGAAAACGGTAAAGGGCCCGGCTATATCGTGGAACAGGATCGCATTGTGTGTCCAGCCGATGGTGGAGGCAATCTCTTTACCGAACGCGAATACGCGAATTTCATTCTCCGCTTCGAATTCCTGCTCACCGAAGGCGCGAACAACGGCATCGGCATCCGCGCTCCCTACGAAGGCGACGCCGCCTACAAAGGTATGGAGATTCAAATTCTCGATCATGACGCTCCGGTCTACAAAGGCAAACTCCGCCCCGCGCAGTTCCACGGCTCGATTTATGACGTGGTGCCCGCAAAAACCGGATTCCTGAAACCGACGGGCCAATGGAATCAGGAAGAGATCCGCGCCGAAGGCCGTCAGATTGTCGTGACGTTGAATGGACACCAATTACTCAACGCCAATCTCGATGACGTCAAAGACCCCGCCGTCTTAGCGAAGCACCCGGGCCTTGCGCGTACCACCGGGCACATCGGCTTCCTAGGGCACGGCACGCGCGTGGAGTTTCGCAATCTGCGGATTAAAGAACTTCCCTAAATTCGCGTGCTTGGCGAAAACGTATCAATACCCAACGGTAATTCGCACATGATTACTGCTTTCGCCCCCTGCCACCAGATACAAATCGGCTGATCCGGCATCCAGCAGAGCCGGAATTCGAATCTCTACAAGATACATCCCGATATACCCCGGTGCCAGCGTGGCTTTCGTAACTTCCACCGGCGCGCCGTTCAGGTAACCCTGCACATCGGCAGAAACCACGGGCACATTGGTAAATGGTGCCGGCGTCCCGGTCGGCCACTCTGGCGATACCTTACCGAGTCCGGTCGCCAATAATTGCACCAGGGCGCGCGCTTCGGTCGGCCGCGCACCATCCAGCATCATGCCCGTCTCAGGATCCAGCAAAAGCGGTGCGCCTTCGCGATCCACAAACACGGCGGGTGCCACCGCCTTCACCGTCAAACTAACAGTTACCTCTCTGTTCAATTGCAGCGCGATCTCGGCAGGCTCCGTCCCGAATGGCACCTGGATCTGCGACCCCTCAGCCGATTGGGCCAGCACCGGAAATTGCCGGCCGTCCGCAACCGCTGTCTGCACTGCCATCCCCGGTGCGCTCACCAGTCCGCCAGGGGCAGCCGCGCGTGAGCTTAGGTCCGCCGCATTCACAAGCCGCGCCGTCACGTTCTGGTGTGGAGCTTGTGTCACGTAAACTCCGTAGCCATCAAGAGCAACGGTTAACTGCCTGCCCGCGGCCTCTAACTTAACGTCTTCCGCAACCGCATTCGGCAATCCTCCCGATACATTGCTCCACGCCGAAACAGCCCCCAATACATTCACATCCATGCGGCTCAGAAAGACGCCTTTGTCGGTCGCCACATAGACCGCCCCGCCCGCTCGGTCTACCGCGATTCCGTGAGCTGGTACGTCGCCCAACGCGCCCGTAATGTCATCCCAGGTCAACCCGCCATTTACGGTCCGGAACAGGTGTGCTCCGCGCGCATCGGCTGCGGCAAATGCAATACGGGGCAGTTCCGCATCTACCGCGAACCGTTCCACGGCTCCAGCGGTTTGCACGGTCGATACGGTCCAGTGCACGCGAGCATCGGCGGAAGTCCAAATCCGTCCGTCTGCTGTCCCCGCGTACCAGAAATCTCCCGCGCCCGCCACGGCAATTACGCGCGTGCCCAGTTTTAGGGAAACAGCAGCGCGCATAGCCTGATCGGGCTGCTGAATCTCTCCCGCCATCCAACGTTTCCGCCCGTCCAAAGCGGCGGTTCCCATCTTTTCCACCGTGATCCCGTTGCCCGGTAATAACGCCCTCACCGGCAGGTTCGGCAATCCTTCGTTCAGGCCATTCCAAGAAAGTCCGCCATCGCGCGACGCCCACACGCCCGAATCGTTTGCTACAGCAACAAAGAGCGGGTCGCGCGGCGAAATCGCAACGTCGTGCTGCGCTTCGCCAATAACGGAGCGCCCGTTGAAAGCCGTCAGGTTGATCCACGTACGGCCATCGTCTTCGGACGCATAAACCTGAGCGCCAAACGCATACAGCCGCCCAGCGCCGCCTTCACGAAGGTTCACTTGGCGTTCGGGCAGCGTCGCCGGAGCCCGCTGCAGCGGCATCTCCCAGCGTGCGGCATCCGCCGGAGCACTCATCCAAGTTTCAAAATCGGTAGTAACGAACGCCATGCTGCGGTCCGTCCGGACGAACAATTGCGATCCATCTTCCGCGAACCAAACCTGCCGCACCGCACCCCCGGCACCGCCCGCCAGTCCTGTATCGATCGCGGATGTGCCAAGTTTGCGCCAGGCTGTGCCGGTTTGAGCTCCCGCCACTTGCGCGAAGATCGCCACCGCACCCGCCACCAGAATTGCCCAACGTACTGGGTTTGAATGACACACCAGAGTACCCATATCGTACCGCAACGCTAAATGCCGATTCACATTTAAGCCATTCCCAACTAGGCACTTACGCGTCAGCGCTCCGAAGGCCAGTCACTTGCTTTTGCATTTACGATGCTAAACTACGTGTTCCCTGGTTTTTCCTGTGACTAGCCGAATTCAGCATCGAAGCCTCACCCTGTTGCTCGTGTTTTTTACGCTGGCGCTGCCCCTCAGCGCCCAGAAAGAGGTGGCCGCCAAGGTTGTTTCGCTCTCCGGTCAGGTCTCTATCTTACGGGATGGCACAACGTGGGCCCTCAATGCCGGGGATCAGGTTCAGCCCCAGCAAACCGTCGTCACCGGTGCGGATAGCTATGCCGTCTTCCAGGTTTCGGACGGCAGTACCTTCGATGTCTATCCCAACGCCCAGGTAATCTTCCGCAACAACCGTGGCGATTGGAAAGATCTGCTGGAAATCATGCTCGGCAAGGTCAAGGTCCAGATTCAGCACATCGGCGGCATGCCGAATCATAATAAGGTCCGTACCCCCACTGCCGTCATCGCGGTCCGGGGTACTGTTTTCGATGTTGAGGTCGAAGATGCGGATGCCACAACGTTGGTCCTTGTAGAAGAAGGCCAGGTGGAAGTCCGCCACTTGATGGAGCCAGGCCAGACGCGCCTCTTGAATCCCGGCGATTGGCTCCGCGTTTTCAAAAATCAACCGCTAGCTGCAAAAACCGTGGATCGGGGCTTGGTGATGCAGCGCCTGATGCGCGCAGCCTCCGATGCTCTGAACGAAGCTCTTTATCGTATGCCCCGCAATCCATCCGGCACGGCAGTTCCCACCGGCACCACCGGAAGTTCAGGTGACAAACCGGGGACTCCAGCACCCACAGCGGGTAGCGGACCTCCTCCACCTCCCCCGCAACCGTAAACGCATAAGACCGTCACGGCAATAGGCATTCACGGAAATCAAAAATTTATTTTTCCCTACCGCCGTCTACTCCGGCCCCGTCCCTTCTCTTAACCCTTATATCCGTAAGCTATGCTCTCTACCGAAAGGAGCATCTCCGTGCAAGCGTCCGAACTCCCCGATTATTCGCCCGATCCCACCCTCACCCCGGATCAGCATTACATTCTGGCATTGCTCGCCGAAGGCAACTCCATCACTCAAGCCGCCGACGCCGTAGGCATCCACCGCAACGCGGTCCGCAACTGGCGCAGAAGCGTCCCCGCGTTCGCGCGCGAGATGGAATTTGCCGTTCGCGAACAGGCTTTGGTTTGGCATGAGCAAGCAACCCAGCTCGCACCTATTGCCGCGGTGGAATTAGAAAAACTGCTCACCAGCCCGGAAACGCCCCCTGCCGTGCGTCTCCGCGCCGCTCTGGTCATACTGAAGATA
>JAYTGM010000369.1:0-4378 GCA_043733425.1 Terriglobia bacterium | reverse complement strand
CGGTGTCCGCAGTCTGTGCGGCGGGTTCGTCGCTCTTGGGATCGAGTGGCGGCTGCCCGCCCTTGGGAGAAGCCAACGTAATGCTGGCCCCGGCATCGCAGAATATGTAATAAGGAGCGGCGAACTCCTCCAGCCAGAATCCGGTCTTTTTCCCCGTATTGCCCAACTCGCCGTGTGAAGTAAGCACCATCAAAATTTTCATCCGATATCCTTTTCCTTGGTTCTGAAGCGTCCATTGCAACATCACGCCTGGCGTGGCGTGGTTTATTGCGCGTCGTCGCCGCTGACGCGCACCACCAGCTTGCCAAAGTTCTTTCCCACCAGCATTCCCATGAATGCCTCGGGCGCGTTCTCCAAGCCTTCCACCATCTGCTCGCGATACTTGACGGCTCCCGACGCGACCCAATCGGACATTTGCTTCAGGAACTCTGCATAATGCTTTTCGTAGTAGGCGCCGATGATGAACCCCTGCAGCCGTACACGCTGCTTCAGCAGCGTGCCCATCGCCTGCGGAAGGTGGTCGATACCTTTGCGGGGATGGCTCTCGTTGTACTGCGAGATCAGCCCGCACAACGGAATGCGGGCAAAGGGATTCAACAGCGGCAGAACCGCCTCAAAGACCGCACCGCCTACGTTTTCGAAATAGACATCAATGCCCTTCGGACAGGCGCGCGCCAACTCTTGAGGAAACCCCGGTTCGCGGTGATCCACGCAAGCGTCAAAGCCGAGTTCCCCCACCGCATAGCGGCACTTCTCTTGGCCGCCAGCCACGCCCACCGCGCGGCAGCCTTTGAGTTTCGCGATCTGTCCGACCACCGAGCCAACCGCGCCGGTTGCGGCAGCCACTACAACGGTCTCGCCCGCCTTCGGCTGCCCAATTTCCAGCAGCCCCATGTAACCGGTAAATCCCGGCATCCCCAGCACCCCGAGCGCGCAGGATGGCCGCTTCAGTTGTGCATCCAGCTTGACCACGCCTTTGCCGTCCGAGGAGGAGTATTCCTGCCAGCCTCCCTGGCTGAGCACCCAGTCGCCCACGGCAAAGCCGGGATGGCGCGAAGCCACGACTCGGCTGACCGTTGCGGCCCCCATCACTGCGCCTAGCGCCACCGGCGGCACATAGGATGGCCCCTCGCTCATGCGCCCGCGCATATAAGGGTCGAGCGACAGATAGACTGTGCGCAGGAGAAACTGCCCGTCTGCCGGGGCTGCAATCTGCTCCGTCTCTATACGGAAGTTTTCTGCTGTGGGAGCCCCATCGGGCCTGGATGCCAGAACAATTCTGTGATTCGTGTGATCGTTCACTTCATTCAACCTCACTGTCGATCCATTGTAAAACATAGCTTCTCGTATTGCCCACAATCCACTTGACCTCAAAACCTCTGGTTATCTGAGGATGCTGAGAACAACAGGAAACATACAACGCGTAGTCCCCCCCGTCTGACGCAGGATCGCAGCCCAAGGATCGTGAAAGTGATAAAAGGCGTCCAGGTTCCCCGTAGCCAGCCGCGCGCCCTGCTCCAAGTCCTTCATTGCCGCTGGAAACTCGCGCAGCCCCAACAAGGAATGACTGCGCCCGACATTTTGGTGTGCGAACTCCGAACGGCGAAGTTGACGGCTTCAAGGCCGGAATCCTGTGAAGGTCGCGGTTTGTGCGTTTTCCCGGTTCAACTAGTAACAAACTGATTATCTGCGTGGGGTTGCGGTCAGTCGCGATTTTAAGTGCGGGTTCTCTTTTTTCTCTTGTTGACGCCTCCCTTATGTGGACGGCCGGATTCTGGGCACTCACCGTCATAAGTACGACGATGGCGGCTACACAGGTGCGGACTGATATGGTCAACCGGCGATTCTGGAGCTGGGTTATAGGCCAGAACCATTCAAGAATGGGTTGGCCTTGGTTTGCATCGGCTGCAAGGGGTGAAGCAATTGCCCATGCGCTCATGATGCGAGTGCGGCAACGTAACGCGAATCCTTCCCCTGGTGATATTTAAGGTTGACGGCGAGCGTCAGCACAGACCTAGCTACCGGTCCCAGCGAGAATGCGAACTTGGCAGCCCTAGGTTCTCCACGTGTTCGGCAACCTTGTCCCGCGTCACTTCGTCGACACTACCAGCTACGACCCTGCTTTCAACTTCACCGGTTCCCGTTAGACAGTGCCACGCCATGGAATACGGGCCGAAGTATTAGCCGGCCTTGGTCTAGAGCCTCTGGCTTTGAAACCTCAGACCCAGCGAACCGCTGTAGCGCCCCAGGAGTAACCGACTCCGAAGCCGACTAACATTACCCGCATTCCCGCCTTCAACACGCCTTCCTCCATTGCATGTTTTAGCGCGATTGGAATGCTGGACGAGACAGTATTTCCACAATGCTCCATTGCCACATAAAAACGATCGGCCGGAATCTCCAGGCTTTGCCGGAGATGACCCAGCATGTACCGGTTCGCCTGGTGAAACACGAAAAGATCGTAGTCCGTAATGGCGGTGTTTGTTTTCTTAAGCAGCCGGTTGACGCAAGAGGGGACTTCCCGCATGGTGAATGCGAAGACTTCCGCACCATTCATGTATAAATCGCGGCTACTGCGCCAATTGCCGTCGCTGTCCTGAACGTCAGCGCGGCTCAACTCACGCTGGCGCATCCCCCCCGTAGGCACCATCAGGTTCGGCCCGCCCCTCCCATCAGTTCCCAGTACGAAGGGGCCGGTCAGGTCTTCAACCTGGTCTACACTTCCAATCAGCGTCGCGGCCGCGGCATCGCCGAAAATGGTGCGGACGCTTTTATCGCGCGGGTTAATGAATTTGCTATAAGTTTCCGCGGTGATAAGAAGGACGTTCCGCGCCTGCCCAGTTTCCACTAGTCCCTTCGCTAAGCCCAGGCCATAGATGAAGCCAGAACAACCGAGGTTGAAATCGAGAGCGCCCGCACTAGTAGGAATCCCGAGCCGGTTTTGTACTAAACATGCGGTTGTGGGCAGGAAATAATCCGGGCTCTGGGTGCAGAACAAAAGATAGTCGATTTGCCCGGGCGTACACGCGGTGGAGGCGAACAACTTTTCTGCCGCAGCAACACCCAAGTCAGAAGAACAGTCCTGCGGGGAAGCGATGTGTCGATCGCGAATGCCGGTTTTGCTTTCAATTTTTTTTACCGACCATTCCGGAAATTCTTTCGAAAGGTCTTCCGTAGAGAGCACCGTCTCTGGAAGGTGGTATTCAATGGCTCGGATTGCAGACTTCATTTCAGAAAGCGGTGTAGCCACCGTCCATCACAAGCGTTGTGCCGGTCAGCCAGCGCCCGGTATCTGCCAGCAAAAACGCGATTCCATTCGCTACGTCGGTCACCGTGCCGATGCCAATTGGATATTTGCGTTCTATGTTCTCGATCTGCTCGGCGGTGAGTTCCGCCTTGGCCCGCTCCCATAGTTCACTGGCGACAATGCCCGGAGCAACGGCATTGACGCGGATCCGTTCGGAAGCAAGTTCAATGGCCAGGGAACGGGTAAGCCCGAGCAACGCTGCCTTACTAGCTGAATAGGCGGAGATGCCGATGTCTCCCACCAATCCTGAAATTGATCCTAGAAATATGAGACAAGCGCTGCCTGGCGCGCGGCAACCCTTCTGCCGGAAGCCGCGGGCGATCATCGCACCGCTTTGAAAATTAACGCGCATCATTTCCTCAAGCGACGCTACTTCCAGAACCCGCAACGGAGTGGTTTGCCTAAAGCCTGCCGCGTGAACCACGCCATAGAACGGCCCGTTCACGGAAGCCTGCTCTTTCATCCAAGCAGGAATTCGGCCTAATTCGTTCAAGTCGAAAGTAACCGCGCGGTGGCCGGTTCCCTGCAAGAGGCGAAGCGTGCGTTCGAGCCGTTCCTGGTTACGGCCGGTGATGGTAACTTGCGCTGCCAAACGACTCAAGAGAATCGCCGTCTCGCGGCCGATTCCGGAAGAAGCGCCCGTTACCAGGACGTGCTTACCGGACAGATCCATGGGATTAAACATTACGGGTTAGTTACTATGCGGGTGAGTCGGCGGTAAGTTTCAGGAGGTCGTCTACCGTTTCACACTGCGCGATGAGTTGCGGGGAAAGAATTTTGCCGTAATTCATATTCACTTTTGCCATGAAGCTAATGAGAGTAAGCGAATCCCAATCTTCCAAATCGGCAAGGTGTTCCTCCCCGCGAATAGTGCCGGGTGAGAGTTCAAGAATCTCATCCATCATGGTCAGGAATTTCGGTTTGTCCATTCACACTGAAGGATAGCATCCAAAAATCACCGGTAGAAGTAATCGTCTTCCAAGGAAGTTATGCTGAGTTCGCGGAGCCCGCAGAGGAAGCCCTGCGGATCGCGGGCAAGAACCGGCACAGCTTCGCGGCGGCAGAATCCAG
>JAYTGM010000368.1:0-4379 GCA_043733425.1 Terriglobia bacterium | reverse complement strand
ATCGCAAAGCGGCAAACTATTCTCGATATCGCTTACCAGCTCCATCCGGAACGGCTCGTCCGCCGACCTCCGCAGCATCCCTCTTTGCCCGAAGCCGTCTGGATCAATCCACCAGCTTCCAACAAGGAAAATACTCCTTAAACATTTATGCCGCTGGTCTCATTCTTGTTGACACGCTCCGAGTGAGCCGCCCCCAAACAAGACGGCCCCCACCGAGCTATAGATCACCACAGTTTTCAGCACGTAACGTGGCACCCGAACGCCTCCGACAGCCACCAAACCGATCAGCAACGACGTACCTAAGCACATGAAGATAATCCGAAGACGATTCGGACTTACCCGTTGCGGCGTGCTTGCCGCGCTTATTGCGTGAAAGGCAGGATCGCTTTCCAGCCGCGACATCAGACTCTGAATGGTCCGTTGCGCCGCGCTTCGGTCGGGGGAGGTGAAGGCTAATGTCATCTGTGACGGAAAGTTCAGCTGGCTCCGCAAATCCTTCGCTCGCATTTTTTCAATCACATCTTCCAAAATTTCGCGAAGGCGTTCTTTGGCATAAAGATCGTTCTCCTCAATCACCGTCGCCAGTACGCGGCGGCTAAAAAGGTTCTGCCGCGCCACAGCCCCTTTTTGTTCCGAAGGTATGCCGATCACTGCCCGGGACTGGAACTGTTCGGGTATAACCAGCGGCGCAAGCAATCCTCCCAGCAGCCCGATTGCCGCGAACACTGCCACGAATTTCAGATAACTCCACTCAGTCATGTGCATGCGGATAGCTCCAGTAAACAGGTTCAACAAATCTCCGGTGCGCGGTTCGAGCTCTTCCAGCTGCGCGCTAAATTCCCGGCCGTAACGCGCGCGCCACTTGGGCGGATACAACAAGGCAACAAGCTGTTGAATGCGCTTCATGCGGGTTTCAACCGGGAAACACCGGTCTTTACCACTTGTTGCAGCGCCGCCAACTCAGCCTCCAGGTGCCGTTTGCCGGTAGCGGTCAGGCGGTAAGGCTGGCGGCGGTCGGTGCTGGAGACCGGCTTAATCCAGCCCTGCTTCTCTAGGCGAGTGATAGCACCATACAATGTGCCGGGGCCCAAACGAACACCGGCGAACGTTGCGATATCTTCCACCATGGCGTAGCCGTGTTTTTCTTCGGCGGGGATAAGCTCAGAACGATCAGTAGGGCTGGATCGGCCATGGTTAGTACGTGTCACGTAGTATCGCGCCGCGTAGTACCGTTGACAGCCCCTGCTTCCTGATAACCTCGGATCAGTGTTTACGCGCGTAATCTGGATTGTTTTGGATAGTGTCGGCATAGGCGCCATGCCTGATGCCGCTTCCGTTTTTCATGACGATCCGGCAAGCGATACCTTGGGCAATATTGATCGGCTGCGGCCTTTGCATCTGCCCGTTTTGGGCTCCTTGGGCCTGGGGAATCTAAAGCAGCTTACGAGCGTGCAGCCAGCCGCGGAACCGCTTGCTTCGTATGGGCGCTGCGCGCTTGCTTCGCCCGGCAAAGACACCACAACGGGGCACTGGGAGATGGCTGGCATTCATCTCGCGAAGCCTTTTCCCCTTTTTCCGAACGGCTTTCCGCGTGAAGTGATGGAACCGTTTGAAGAGCGTATTGCGCGCACTGCCATCGGCAATAAATCCGCGTCCGGAACAGAGATTCTTACGGAACTCGGCGAAGAACATGTGCGCACCGGCAGCCCGATTGTTTATACGTCCGCCGATAGCGTGTTTCAAATTGCCGCGCACGAAGATGTGATTCCGGTTTGGGAGTTATATAAGATTTGCGAGACGGCACGCAGCATCCTGCGTGGCCCGTTTGAAGTGGGGCGGGTGATTGCGCGACCGTTTACAGGCCAGCCCGGAGCCTGGACGCGCACAGCCAACCGCCACGATTATGCAGTGCCTCCGCCTAAGGGAATGTTGCTGGATAAATTGAGCGACGCGAAAATCCCCGTCATCAGCGTAGGCAAAATTTTCGACGTCTTTCTAGGGCGCGGCATCCACGATCAGGTAAAGACCAAAAGCAACGCGGACGGCATGGCGCAGACGGCTTTGCTCCTGCAGGAATTCGAACGCGGTCTGATCTTCGTCAACCTGGTGGATTTCGATCAGCAGTATGGGCACCGCAACGATGTGGAAGGCTATGCCACAGCGCTGGAAGAGTTCGACAAATGGCTGGGCACGTTCCTGCCCGCCTTACAGCCATCAGATCTGCTGATACTGTGCGCCGATCATGGCTGCGACCCCACAACCGCTTCTACCGATCACAGCCGCGAGTATGTGCCGCTTCTTGCGTACAACGCGGCGAAGCGCACAGGCCAGGATCTGGGCACGCGCGCCACGCTCTCCGATATCGGCCAGACAGTAGCCGATAATTTCGCAGTCCAGATTGAAAACGGAACAAGCTTCTTAAAACAACTTCTATGAGAACGAAAGTAATGGCGGGGAATTGGAAAATGTATAAGACCCCTGACGAAACTCGCGCTTTTTTTGAGGCATTCAAGCCGCTGCTGACAGGCGCTTCGGGGTGTGAAATTGTCATCTGCCCGCCTTTCCCTAACCTGGCGGCTGCGGTTGCGGAAGCGCGCGGAACACAGATCGCAATCGGAGCGCAGAATCTCTATTGGGGTAAAGAAGGCGCGGTCACCGGCGAAGTCTCCGGTCACATGATCGATGCCATTGGCTGCACCCATGTAATTGTGGCGCATAGCGAACGCCGCCAGTATTTCAACGAAACGGAGGCGGACGTACTGCGCAAGACCATTGCCGCCATAGACGCCGGCCTGACCCCCATCGTCTGCGTGGGAGAGAAGCTGGAAGAGCGTGAATCCGGTGCCACTGAGGCCGTATTAGTGGAGCAGTTTCTGGGTGGCATCGGCGGCTTGGCTCTCGATCAGTTCGAAAAGATTCTGATTGCGTACGAGCCTGTTTGGGCCATCGGCACGGGCAAGGTCGCCACACCGGAAATTGCATCGGAAGCGCATGCAATTTTGCGTCGCGAAACGCTCAGCCAATTCGGAGACATCGCGGCAAAGAACCTGCGCATTCTTTATGGCGGCAGCGTGAAGCCGGACAATTGCAAACAATTGATGAACGCGCCCGATATCGATGGCGCTCTGGTGGGCGGCGCAAGCCTTGACCCGCAGAGCTTCGCGAAAATTGTAAACTATGCCGGCTAGCGCGATCGCGGCCGCAGCGTGACCGTTACCTGCCGGTCGCGATTCACCAGCACTTCCTGTTCGAAGCCTTCAGGTAATTCGTAGCCCTTCACTGCGGGGCTTAACGAATAAACATCGGCCCCTAAGCCCGTGAATTCGAAGTGCCCATCCGCGCCCAGTAGCGCCGTTTGCGAATCCGTCGCTCGCCCCGCGCCAAGTATCAACCGCATCCCGGTGGGAATGGGCTTGCCATCCGTAAGCACCACTCGGCCGGAAAGCTTGTGCGCGGGCGCAAGCTCAATGTCGCCAATATTTACAGTTTCGCCATTGTCTTTGGTTTCCAAATCCACCGCGCTGCCCGCAATGCCGCGGCCCGACAGGGATTCCATCTTAGGATAGGCAGCCCAGATTCTCCCGGCGGGAACGTTCGTAATGGCAAACGTGCCATCATCCTGAGTTCCAATCCGCGTTTCGGGGAAGTTGGTGCCAGCGCGCCTGCTATGCGTCATCAACCCCACCTGTGCATTCGCCACGGGTTTCCCTTTGTATAACAGGCGGCCTCGAACGGTGGCCCCTTCGGCAACCATCATTGTCGTTCTCTCGCCGCCGGTGGGTTGGGTGAAGAGTTTAGAGGCCATGCCGCGCGCACTTACGGAAATGATCAACTTGGCGGCGGGCTTATCGTTGGCAATTTCGAACTCGCCTTTCTCATTTGAAACAGTAACCGTATCGGCCCATGCTGGACCACCGAACTGCTGCCCTCCTGACGCAAAGATAGCTCCCTGCTGTTCAACAACCGCGTTACGAAGCGCGTTGCCTTGCAGATCCACTACACGTCCGCGAATCACCCGGGACATATCTTCCACGGGAACTCGCGGCTTCAACGCGACCGGGTCAATCGCGCCTTTATCGGGGTCTACTGCGTTAATAGTGGCCGTAGAGTTGCCCTCATGCAGCACAAGCAACGTGAACAGCAGATCGGGGCTCAAGCCTTTCAACGTGAACCCGCCATCCGGACCCGTGACCGTGTGCTTACCGCAATCCACATAACAGGTGGGGCAATAAGTGCTGTAGCCGGTTTTTACGCCAGCCTTGTAAATGAGCACAGCCGCGTTTTCCACTGGAGTACCTGCGGCGTCCACAACCTTTCCGCTGATGCTCACCCGTTCCGCTGCAACCAAAAGCTGAAATGAACTCACCAGAAGAAAGACG
>JAYTGM010000367.1:0-11520 GCA_043733425.1 Terriglobia bacterium | reverse complement strand
AAGTGCGCGCCCACCACTGCCACCTTGATGCATCCGGGCTGCCCTAATAGCGATGTTGTTTCAGAACCTGCAAAGCGTTGGGCCAGCCCGAGCAAGGCCTCATCGGAATGCGCGGGGCCGATAAGCGAAATTCCGAAAGGCAGGCCGTTGGGGCGAAAACCGGCAGGCACTGCGATCGCAGCCAAATCCATAAGATTTACGAAGTTGGTGTAGTATCCCAGATCAGAATTGCGCTTCACAGGCTCCGCCGCAACCTGCTCATGAGTGAAGATTGTGCCTGTGGTGGGAAGCGCGAGCACGTCCACTTTAGCCCATTCGGTTTCGGCGTCGCGGCATAACTCGCGCAACTTATATTGACCGCGGAACGCATCTACTGCCGAATAACTGCGCCCACCGCCGATGATCTCCCGTACTATTGGGTTCATCTCTTCCGGGCGGCTTTCGAAAAAATCTTCGATAGCCGCGAGGCGTTCCGCCACCCAAGGCCCGGCATAGAGTAGATCTGCGGCACTTCGGAACTTAGAATAATCGATTTCGACGCGCTCGCCGCCCATCGAGTGCAAACGGCGTACCGCCTGGTCGTACAATCGCGAAGCTTCCGTATCTCCAAAAAACTGTAAGCTCGACGCTGCGGGAACGCCGAATCGAAATGGACCACTTGCCCAAGGTGCCGCGCCTTCGCCAGTGCGGGTGGAACGGCTGTAAGGGTCCTGCTGATCGAAGCGGTGCGCCACCCGCAACACCTTGAGTGCAAGTTCCGGCGTTTTTGTAAATACAGAAACACAATCGAGCGAACGGCATGCCGGAACGACACCGCGGGTGCTAAGCCATCCTTGCGTCGGCTTCAAACCGATAAGATTGTTGAAGGCGGCTGGCACTCGGCCGGACCCGGCTGTATCGGTACCTAATGAAAAATCCACCAAGCCGCTTGCCACCGCAACCGCTGATCCGGAACTGGAGCCTCCGGAAATATACCGTTCATCGAAGATGCTGGAGCAGGCGCCATGAGGCGATCGCGCACCAGTCAGACCCGTCGCGAACTGGTCCATGTTCGTCTTGCCCACCAGGACCGCACCGGCATCCAGCAGAAGTTGAACTACTGGCGCTGTGGCTTCAGGGGTGTATGCGAATGCTGGGCAGCCTGCGGTGGTCGGCAAACCTGCTACATCAATGTTGTCCTTTACCGCAAAAGTGAAGCCCGCCAGCGGTAATGCGTTGTGCTGGTCTACCTGTGCCGCCCGCTTCAACAACTGCTCAGCAGGAACTTTTACGATCCAGACAGGATGCAGAGGCTCGCGTTCAAGCCGTTCGATGAGCGCGGCAATTTTCTCCGTGACCGTCATGCTGGTACCTCCCGGACCACTACCAACTGCTGACCCGCAATTACCATCATCCCCGTGGTGCAGTGCAGCGATTCAACGACACCCGACACTGGCGAGGTGACTGCAATCTCAATTTTCATCGCTTCCAAAATAACCAGCTTTTGACCCGACACGACCTGTTGGCCAACGGCTACGCCGATGTTCCATACTGACGCCGTCAACGGAGAAACGGCCACTGCGCAGCCTTCCGGAAGGGCGGCGCCGCGGTGCGAGCCTTCGGCCAGATCTGGTGGATCTATATATTCAGCTTGTCCCGCTTCAGCCCATCGCTCGCGCTCAGCGTCAAACGCTTGCTGCTGCATACTTTTGAAAGCAGCTGCTGACGGCGCAGTTTCTTCCAGGAACCTTTCGTAATCGCGCAGCCGAAATGTGTCGGATTCAATGGTCAATGGATATTGGCCGTATGGAAACTCCTCGCGAATTTCAAGCAACTCGCGCGCGGAGACTGGATAAAAGCGAATCTGGTCGAAGAACCGGAGCAGCCACGGCGTTCCCGGAGCAAACTCCTTCGTGGTCCGAAAGGTATTCCACATCTGTAGCGTGCGCCCAATAAACTGATAACCGCCGGGGCCTTCCATTCCATATACGCACAAGTACGCTCCGCCTATGCCGACCGCATTTTCCGGTGTCCACGTACGGGCCGGGTTGTACTTTGTTGTCACCAGTCTGTGCCGCGGATCGATCGGTGTGGCGACCGGTGCACCCAGATAGACATCGCCCAGGCCGAGCACCTGATAGCTGGCGCCGTAAACGATCCGGTGCACTTGGTCGATCGAGCTTAGCCCGTTGATGCGCCGAATGAACTCCAGGTTGCTGGGGCACCATGGGGCATCGGGCCGAACGCTCTGCATATATTTCTGAATGGCAAGCTGAGTGGCCGGATCGTCCCAGGAAAGTGGCAAATGCACAACGCGCGAAGGTACTTCGAAATCCCTGAGGTCGCCTATGCGTTCTTCACAAGCGTTGATCACCTCCAGCAGAGTCTCACGCCGAAGGTGCCCATCATAATGGACGTGCAATGAGCGAATGCCGGGGGTTATGTCCAGGATGCCAGGCACACTGGCGCGGCGAAGTTCGTGCTCTAGAGCATGAGCCCTCACGCGGAGGCGCACGTCCAGCACGTTGTCACCGTACTCGATCAAGAGATACCGGTCACCATCCGCACGGCAGGTCAAGTTTCCGGATCGCCGCAGGATGGGAGATTCGCGAACGGCTTGCGCGGGCAGCTCTGGAAATTTACCTGTTAGCGTGGCGAGCGATTGGTTTCGGTTCGCATCCAGCTCAACAGCTTGTGCATAAGTCAAGTGGAAGAACGAAACCGAATCGCCAGGTTTTAACTGTCCCATCTTCCACCTCTCGGCCTCAACAATGGTCACAGGGCAGACAAATCCGCCCAGGCTGGGACCATCCGGGCCCAGGATCACTGGCATGTCACCAGTAAAATCCAGCGTGCCGATTGCGTAGGCGTTATCGTGGATGTTTGATGGGTGCAGACCCGCCTCGCCGCCATCTTTACGCGCCCACTCCGGTTTCGGACCAAGCAACCGGATGCCGGTGCGGTCTGAATTGTGATGCACTGTCCAGATTGTGGCGAACAGCATTTCGATATCGCGTTCGGTGAAATAATCCGGTGCGCCATGCGGCCCGTAAAGAACACCGATGCTCCACTCATTTGCGTAGCGCGGAATGGCTTCGGGGGCCATGGTGCTGATTTGTTGACCAGCGCCATCCCCAAGATGCAGCACATCTCCGATGCACAACACACGCCCGCTCAGCCCTCCAAAGCCGCCTAGAATAAATGTGCTCCGGCTGCCCATGTAGGATGGTGCTTCAATTCCGCCGGCGATAGCCAGGTAAGCGCGTGCCCCGGGCCCCTGCACCGTCTTCATTCGCAACACTGACCCCGCTTGCACCGCAAACGCACTCCAGGACCTTACAGGAATGCCGTCTAGAGTGGTGCCGAAATCCGCACCCGTTATGGAAACCACGGCATCGTCGCTGAACTGCAGTGAGGGGCCGGTAAGCGTAATCTCCAAAGCGGGCGCGCTCTCCTCATTACCGACCAAACGGTTGGCAGCGCGAAACGCAAACGAATCTATCGGGCCCGAAGGGGGGACACCCACGTTCCAAAACCCGAGCCGCCCAGGATAATCCTGGATGGTGGTCTGCATACCCGCATCGAGTACATCAATGACGCAACGCTTGTAATGAAAGCCGGGTAAGAACGAAGTGGTAATCTCGCCAGATACAAAAGCCGGATCGGCAATCACCTGCCGCAGGTAATGCAAGTTCGTTTCGATTCCCGAAATCTCTGTCTCACCAAGAACCCTTTGAAGCTTGCTCACGGCCGCCTGCCGGTTTTCGGCATGCACAATGATCTTGGCCAGCATGGGGTCATAAAACGGCGTGACCTCCGTTCCGGGCTCTACCCATGTTTCAATGCGGCAGCCTTGCGCCCAGGAGACATTCATCAGCTTGCCAGAGCTTGGCTGAAACTGTTTTCCGGGATCTTCCGCATAAAGACGGACTTGTACCGACGAGCCCCGCGGAACAACACGCAAAGTTTCAAGCTGCGGCAACTCACCAGCCGCTTGCCTGATCATCCACTCTACGATGTCCACGCCAGTGACTTCTTCGGTTACTCCGTGTTCTACTTGCAGTCGAGTATTGACTTCAAGAAAGTAGAATTTCTGTGTGCTGTTATCGTACAGAAACTCCACGGTGCCAGCGGACTGGTAGTTTACTGCCTTCCCCAGACTAATGGCTGCTTCGAAGAATTGTTGCCGGATGCTGGCCGGCAACCCTGGCGCGGGAGTCTCTTCAATTACTTTCTGATTGCGCCGTTGAGCCGAACAATCGCGTTCGCCCAATGCCAGCACTTCACCCAGGCCATCACCGAAGATTTGCACTTCGATATGCCTCGCATTAGAAACAAACTTTTCCAAATAGACCCCGGAAGTTCCGAAGCTTGCGCGGCCCAAGCGCTCGACCGCGGCAAAATTGTCATCTAACTCATCCGGCCTGGTGCACAACCGCATCCCAATGCCGCCGCCGCCCGCAGTACTTTTCAGCATGACTGGATAGCCAATTTCGCCCGCGTTTAACCGGGCCTCTTCAAGGGATGCGAGCAGGTTTGTGCCAGGGAGGAGAGGTAAGCGTTGCTGACGGGCAATTTCCCGTGCGGTGTGCTTCAGACCGAAGTCGCGCAATTGCGAGGGCGTCGGACCGATAAAAATGATTCCAGCTTGCGCGCAAGCTTCCGCAAAGCCAGCATCTTCGCTAAGAAATCCGTAGCCTGGATGAATGGCTTCGGCCCCTGTCTCAAGTGCGGCGCGCAGCAGCGAGGGGATGGATAGGTAGCTAACCGCTGCGGCGGCAGGCCCTAGAAGAACCGCTTGATCGCACATCAGAACATGAAGGGAGTGCCGGTCAGCCTCTGAATAAACAGCGACAGAGGCAATACCCATTTTTTTTAGAGTCCTGCTAATCCGGCAGGCAATGGCACCCCGGTTGGCGATTAAGACCTTGCGGAACATCAACCTTCAGTGCCATCCCAAACTAGAACCCGAACCGGTGTGGGGTTGTATCCGTTGCAGGGATTGTTGAGTTGAGGACAATTACTAATCAGTGCCAACACATCCATATCGGCCCTCATTTCCACATATTTACCGGCTTCGGATATTCCGTCTTCAAACGTTAGCTTGCCTTCTGGAGTGACCGGCACGTTCATAAAGAAATTGATGTTGCTGGGGATGTCGCGCTTGGTCAGATTGCGATCGAATTCGCCGATGACTTTTAGGAATGTTGCGCGACAAGCGTGCATGTGGCGCTTTTCTAGGGCATACCGAACCATATTGCTTTCGTTGGAGCAAGCGCCGCCGAGAGTGTCGTGCCGCCCGCATGTATCCGCCACGATTGTGAGCAAACAATTTCCGCCACTCGACATGAGCCGGCTTCCGGCGGTTAGATACAAGTTGTTCTGCTTGCGGATCGTATCCTGCGCGCTATACCTGTCGGCATAATCGTGCGCATTGTAGAACAAGGTATCGACGGCTTGGTTTCCATGCAAGTCCACAATCCTGAAGTACTGGCCTTTGCGAATGATGTGAATCCAGCCTTCACCGGCGGGAATGTCATTGTTATATATGGCTTGCGAAGCGTCCAGCGAGCTTGGGGTCATAGGAAGTATCTCCGCGTGACTTCAAAGCCACGCTCATTTTCCGGTCGCGAGATGCGGCACGCGTCGGCGGCAGCGGGGACATCGACGTGGCGAATCGTGACATGTACGGGTTTCGGTGAGTACCGGGGATTTGGGTCGAGCGGATGTTGGCATGTGTTGATTATCGTCAGGACGTTCATTTCGGCCCGCAACTCGACATATGAACCGGGCACTGAATTCCCAGCGGCAAAAGTCATGGCTCCGTTCGCAGCGGTGTCCACGCGGCTAAAAAAGTTAATGCTTGCGGTTAAATCCCTTACGCCCAAGCCCCATTTCGCAAGTTCGACAACAAAACCATCGCGCGCATTCTTGTAATAGTCGTTGCGGCAATCCTGATAAGTTGCTTGCCCGTATTTCGCCACCACCTCTGCTTCATCAGAAAAGCCACTTAGTGGGTCGTGCCAGCCGCAGGTATCGTGAGTGAGAGAGCACAAAATTCGGCCCATGTCGGAATACAGGACGAAGCTCGACGTCAATCGCGCGATGTGTTGCGCCTTTAGCGTATCCGGCATGTTGTACCGCTCGGTTGGACACTCGAAATTATAGAAGAGAGCGCCCGCGTTGGCGCCGCCTTCAATATCGGTCAAGCGCATAGCCGTGCCTCGCTTCAATACATGGGACCAAGTGGAACCCGGATAAATGGTTTCCTCCCATAGAACGGGAGTGTTCATTGGCTAGTCTCCTGGAAAATAGAATAAACGGAACTTCAGACTTACGGGGTCAGGCGGAAAACGGAGGTCCGCAGCAAACATCCATACGGGTGAGGCGCAGGAAGACGCGTAGTGAAATCAGCGCTCTAACGTGCCGCCATGAGGAGAAGCTAAGCATGAATCCCGAGTATCGCATGGGCGGAGGTGATGATCAGAGTTTTTGAGGGATGCGAACGGACTATCCAGTAGTTGTCCAGGAGATTTCAGGTTTAAGGTCGGCGACTCCCGCGCGCGTCAAGGACGATAACACCTCAAACCCGATGACATCGTCTAGCCAGTCATGACTGGTGCCGTCCTCATTCTGAGTTGCCACAGTGAGCGTGTACGGCTGCGGGGTCAGCATGGCAGCAAATCTGAACTCGATGAACAGGTCACTACCCGCTTCAAACGTCCCTAAAGCGATGCCTTCAATCTTTGTGTTGGTCCCGAAAACATCCATTCCTATGCGCGTTCGTACTAATATTCCGACAATGGGTTCAGTACAACTGCGCGCGAATCGCACCACGATTTTTACCTTGACCTGTTCCCCAGAAGCGACGCTGGCAACCGGGAGGCCTGATGCATTCAGCAACACGACGCTTGTGACCTCGCTTGTTCGGTCGCCATGTCGATGGCTTGTCACTTGACGTTTGCGTTCGGGTTGATTCTCGTCAAACGTATGTTGCCGCTCCAGCACCACACCAACGTAGCGGTTTATCACAGCGCTCGGTTCACCCACCGCCGCGATTTTCCCATTCAGAAGCAGTAGCGCCCGGTGCGAAAGCTGTTTCACCAAACCTAGATCGTGTGATACGAACAGAATGGTTGTTTTACGTTCACGCAGATCCTCAAATTTGCGGATGCAGCGGTTTGCGAACACGGCGTCACCCACAGCTAACGCTTCGTCCACGATCAGAATTTCAGGTTCAACGTGAATTGCCGTGGAAAATGCGAGCCGCACATACATTCCGGTGGAATATTCTTTCACTGGGCGGTTGAAGAAAGCCCCAATCTCAGCAAAGGCTTCAATTGAGGGCAGCGAATCAATCATCTGTTCGCGCGAAATTCCCAGAATTTCGCCATTCAACAAAACGTTCTCTCTGCCTGAAAACTCTGGATTGAACCCCGCTCCTAACTCCAGCAAGGCCGCGATTCTCCCCTGTGTGACCACCCTGCCTGTGGTCGGCTGCAGAATTCCGCTGACGATCTGAAGCAAGGTGCTCTTTCCACATCCATTCGGTCCTACTAGGCTCAGGATCTCGCCACGATCAACAGAGAAATTGATATCTTGAAGCGCCCAAAATTCCTTCGGCTGCAAACTCGCGTTCCAAGGTGCAAATTGTCTAAGTCTGTCGGCGGGCTTAGCGAACAGCTTGTAGGCCTTCGATACGTTTTGCGCTAAAAGCACTACACCGTTTATAACCTTTAAACGGTAATGACAACAGTAAGATCGTTTCCAGGCAAATTATTTCCGATGTCGAGGACATCCACGCTGAGGCGGTCGCCCTGCCGTAAAACTGGCAATACAGCGCCTCTCAAGCTGGTCGATACCACTGCTCCGGCATCGAATTGAACAACGCAAAGTTCCATGGAATTGAGATTTACCCTGAAACTCACCTGAGACCCGGTTGCTGCCCCGCTCAAAAAGGCACGAACATCCCCTATTACGTGATCGGCTTCTAAGATTGAATCGGGAGCCGCTGAATCCTGAATCGCGAGTGGGCCGGAGACCTGGAGTGAATACTGCCCTCCCGCGAGCGTGCGCAATCCCAAATCCAGTGTATTCGTGTAGGCCTGAATTGTGGCACGGCTATTCCCTTGGGAGTTGGTTACGTAGAACTCGGCGGCTGACACCCGGGCGTTCTTAACTGGTATCGGATAAGCCCAATCACCGCTGGCAGGCGTTCCGAAGAAATGTTTCACGAACGGTACTGTCACGGTGCTCTTGCGAAGTATCACCATTTCTGTGTTAAGTGCATGAGCAGCTGGCGTGGTGGAAAACATTCCCCTACTAACTGAAGCTTGGGACGCACCACTGAGCACTTGGTCCACCGTCACCAGTTCTCCATCTATTCGGCAAATATCGCCAACCGAAATGCCGGGAAGGCTCAAATTCACCGTGAGGTCAACATCGGAGACACCACCGGTGAGAAGTATCGCGTGCGACCGGGTTAGTTCGTCCTGCCAATATATTGTCAGTGTTCCAGCGACAATCGTGCCTGTGTTCGAAAGGTCGGAAAACCCGATTCCACTTAGTTCTAAACTCCCATCTAAACGGTGCGATAAGCCCAGGGTAAAGCTAGGAGCGGCCGGTATGTCCAAATCAACCGTGCGGATGCCGGCTCCCCCAATAGTCCATCGTGTCAGAGGTGAGATTTCGCTTGGACACTCTGCGCCCGCTGCATTGGCTGACCGCCCAAGAATTTGCACCACGGTACCCTCGCGGTTTGGCACCTCGAATTGAAAATGACTTCCTTTACCGGACGCGCCATCTTGAAAAGCTGCCTGGGAGACAACAAACACACTGCTTGCATCAGGCTCTATAGACCACGCAGAAGTGACAGTCAGCGTCGTCTGCGAATTTGTGCCGATCAGCTTCTCCTGTCCAGCGCCTTTGCCCCCCAGGATATGAACGGCGAACCCGGCATAAGCGTTATCGCGCATTCGCAAAATATTGTTCCCGATTGTGAGCGGAGAATGGATCGCTGCATTTACCTCGCCCTCACTCTCCAACCTCCAATACAAATTGCTGTGATGAAAATTTGTGTCTGGAGGCAATTCTGAAGAGATCAGCAATCCGTTATCGATAAATTCCGCGGCGACTGCCACCGATGTCGCGATGCGGTTCATCTGAATGGGAGAAACACCTCGGTAAACGTTAAACCGGTCCGTTGCTGCCGAAAAACTAAGTTGTTTCAGAGTTACGGTGTATCCTAAACCCGACGAAGGGAGAGTTGCTCGCACCACAAAGGACAATAATCCTTCGTTTCCGGAAACATCAACGCCGCTTACTGCATAATAAAGTGTTTGGGACGGTACAAGAGCTCCAGCTTGTTGGGCCAAGTCCGGCGTTAGTCCCACAATCGGTATAGTCGGCGCAGTATCAGCCAATGCTGGCGGTGCGGCAACCTCCACATCTAAAAGCACGCTAGCGGTTCCATCTTGAGCGACGTTGGAACTTTCTGTCACTCGAAACGCTAGTGTCCCACCCAGGTCGGCAACCAGACCCGAGATAGGTCTTGGGATGCCAGAAGTGGCGGCTGGCAAGCGCCTTCCATTTCCGAAATTGTCAAGAATAATGTCGGAATACCAACGGTCGTCATGTATTTGAGCAGTGATCCCCACCGTACGAAAATTCTGCCCGGGTGCCACCTTGACTACACGAAACGCTTGTCTTTGGAATCCTTCCCTCAAATAAGTTAAGGCAACGATATCGCCCGGTGTTATACCAAGAGCTTTGACACTTGTCTGAAACTCTACTTGCCGGTTACCGGTTATCGATTTAGAAAGAAGAAACTGCAAGGTCCGGGCGGCCTGATGATAATTCGGAAGCCCCAGCACGGACGGCGTGCTATTTATCTCCTGACCGGCTTTGGCAACATCATCTGCATCTGAAAGGGAAAAGCTGTCCTGCTGAAACTCGTTGAATCCATCCTGAAACTCAACAGCCATCCGATTCGGAGTGTCGGAAGCCCCCCGGCTGCTCAATCTCAACGTTGACGAGCCGTCAGCATTCCTTAAGATCCCGGAAGTACCTTGCGTTCCATCTCCGAATTCATACACAGGCCACCCACCGTTAAGCTCAACCGCGGAATTAGAAAGTTCTGATTTCGTGGATTGTTGCGCCGCAATAGTGTTTTCCGTGCGGAGTTGAAGCATCCCACCCGTCCCGAACGTGAGAAAAAGTCGCGAAGCATTGCGAATCCCCCTCAGCACATCCCCAGCGCTTCGGCGGCTTTTTAGAACTAAATTACATTGAAAGCGAGGAATCTTAACGGCATTGCCGTGTAGATCCCTCGCGTCGATTTGCTCGTCACAAAAATCTGCCGAAACGGCAAAGCTGGCGAAATCAATTTCTTCAGCGTTCCAGCCATTGCGCAACAAAACGTCTAGCAGTATCCATGCTGGATTATTAGTAAAAGTATTCGGTAGAGGTGTACCATTCGTTCCGTAACGGGCTAACTTCAGGCCGTCGACCAATACTTTCACTTCGGGCAGCGACTTGCCATCATTGATCCGATTTGGTACCACCACAGAAAGCAAAGCAATGCCTCCGTAAGGATCACCCAGCGGGTTACCAGTTGAATCTGTAAAGTCCTTATTAAAAACGCCATTCCGGGTTCCCAGAGTGACGACATTAAACCAACCAGTTCCCGTCATGTTAAGGCCAGATTGACCCAAGGGAATTTCGATATCGCTCACCAGAACTTTGTGGAGAGCTGTCATTTCTCCAACACCTAGTAAGACCTCGAGCCGGGTTAAATTACCATCGTTTCGAGCAAAAACGATACTGGGTGTGTACCAGGCCGTTCCGTAAACTAAGGGAATGAAATCGTTGTAACGCGCTTCATTTACGCTGATCGGTGATAAGTGCGAGCCCCTCTCTCCAGCACTGCGCACTGCAATGGTTGAGGGCACAAATTCCACACCGCTAAACCGTCCCGTAGCATTGCCTCGACCATCGGTTTTGAACATCCCCCGCGCCTCACAGTCCTGGCGGGTAAAGCTGCACGAGGTGTAGCAGGCATTCCCATTTAGGTTTCCGACTCCGCCTAGTTGATCCGCTGAATAGCCACACGAATAAAATCGCGAGAACTGCCCCCTGCTCCCACCCTCCACTGCTTCTGCTCGTTCGTCTGCGGTAGCAGGAAAGTCCCAAGCGCAACGGCGCTGAATTCGTAATGAAGGCAGCACCACTCGTTGTGCGGAAAGCCGATTGATCGCCGTTATTTTTATCGCCGTCTCGGTAATCAGTTCAGGCGAGTTGAAAACTCCCTGAAACAAGACGATCGGCTCCGCGCCAATTGCTTTGTTCACCAAATCGTAGAACACGAACGAACAGGTGAGCCTGGCACCTTTAAACCCTTTTGCCCGTTCCAATTCTGAAATCACTGAATCCGCATTAGCCAATTCAAGCGTTAGTTTAGGAATGGTATCCACTCCCTGGTCAGACGCGGTCTGTACTTCGAATAAGTTATTGTGGCAAACCCGAGGCTCGTATGTTGAAGAT
>JAYTGM010000366.1:0-4409 GCA_043733425.1 Terriglobia bacterium | reverse complement strand
CGGTTTCGGCATCGTCGCGGATATTAATATAGGCCTCGTACGAAGCTTTATACCCGAAGATTTCGTCGTTATAGGTCTCGTAAGGCCCAATTGTGATATCGAGCGGCGCATCCAGATCCATCCACGCAAGATCGCTCTCATAGTAATCGTTCGAAAGAAACGCGTGCGCGCGTAAGGTGAGGAATTTCTTGAGCGTCGCGTTCTCGGTCAGCGCGGCTGCGTTGTCCAGCAAGGCGGCAATCTTATGCAAATCAGCCGAGTATTCCTCACTGAAGGGAACAGCCGTCAAGCTATTGCCTTGCCGGTGAATGACGGAAAAGAAGCCCTCGGCCAGTTGCTTTTGCTGTGGAGTAACGGTCTTCACCCAAGTTTCAAATTCCTCCTTCTTCATATCCTCCGGATAGAAGTTGGCACCCGGTAACTTACTTGCGGGAACCCCAGGAAGAAAGGCGCGGTTCTCATCCAGGCCAGACCACGGGCCCTTGTTCAGCCAGAAATAATGGAGCCTTGCTTTACCCAGCGGAGTGGTATCGTGCCGCAAGCTTTCAAGCAGTGCGTGGTTACCGCTCCAGTACTGCGTAAGGAAAAGTTCGTCGATTGCGTGCGCGGCTGCCACCAGTTGCACCAGCGCTTTTTTATCGCCGGCGCTCAAGCGCGAAGTATCGGCAGTCAGCGGAGTGGGCACAAACCGGGCGGTCATCCGGCTGAGTGCTTTCAGGTCAGGCGGCGGCGCGGGTTGGGCAAGCATCACGCTCAAGGCCAAGCTCGCAATTACAGGTCGGTTGTACAGTATCGGCATTTAGTGGCACTGATCGGAATGGTTTCGCAGCACTTCGGGCATGACTTGGTGGCGGGGGGCGGCGGCTCTTTCAGGAACGCTTTCGTGATGAAGTAAATGCAGAGCGCGATGATGACGAAATCAATCACATTGCCGAAAAAGGTTCCGATGTTGACCGCATTGACTATGGTCTTGCCGTCCGCTCCGGTGGTGGTGCTGAGGACGTACTTCGCCGCGCGCCACTCGCCGCCTGGAATCAGCAAGCTGACAAACGGCATCAGAATATCGGCAACCAGGGAAGAGACTACTTTGCCGACAGCCGCGCCGATGATGACACCGACGGCTAGCGCGAGGGCGTTCGTCTTAAACAGGAACTCTTTGAATCCGCTCAACATAATTTAGAAAGGGTATCAGACGGCAATTCGACCGTCGCTGCGAAGTTTCAAACGCTGCCCGCGCCACTCGACGTACCCGCCGAACAACCCGGCTACCCAGACAGCGGTACCGAACGCATCGCGCAGTGGCAGCCACCACCACGCAACAGATGCTTTCACCGTTCTCGCTGCCGCAAAAGCAGCAAAGATACGAACGCCGTAGCAGACAAACACGAAGGGCCATGCCGCTCTCCACGCGGCAAACGTGCAAAGCAAAACGGACCACAAGAGCGCGTGCGTGATGAGCGACCCCACATAACCGGCTCCTTGCGAAACACGAATGGTACGTGACCAGCGAACCTGGTGGTTCCAGACGTCCCTCCAGGACCCACCGCCGAGACTGGTCTCGACCGGGCAAGCGGCAATTGCAATGCGCTTCCCTGTTGCTGCGATTCTTGCGCCAAGTTGATAATCGTCGGCCAGGTAATCGGCTATCGCTTCGAAGCCGCCTATGGCCCGGAGTTGCTCAACGCGAAATGCCAGGGTTGAGCCTAGCGCGAACTGCACCACGCCAACCGTACGCGCGACCAACAGACTGGGAACGAAGTCCGTTGCAATACCGAGAGCTTCAAGGCGCGCTGGAAATGAGGAGCCTCGGGCACGATAAAGACAGGTAACCAGGCCAGTGGCCGGATCGGCGAGCGGTGCCATGACCGTGCTCAGGTAATCGGGCTCCACCGAAATATCGCTGTCATTCACCAGCAGCATGGGGTAGCGTGCTTGGGCCGCGAGCGCAATCAGCATCCCCACCTTGCCATTTGGAGTATCGGGCGCTTCCGTAACCGTGCGGATCGTAAGAGCCGGAAACTCACCAATCAAACGGTGAATGTCGATCCATGCGGCATCGCTCGAATCCCGCACGCCGAAGATGATTTCGAACTCCGGGTACTGCTGGCGCGCGTGTGAAAGAATGGCGTCATAGAAGTGCTCATCTCTTCCGCGTATCGGTTTGAGAATCGAAACGGGTGGTTGGTAAAGAAGGCGAGGGGCCGGTTCACGCAGGCGTTTCAGAGCGGCACCCAAGGCCAGGAGCCAGTAGGCAGTACAGGCAACAACTGGGAGCGCGAGCCAATTCACGCCGAAAGCAGCGCCACTCCACAGGCGACCAGCGAGGCGCCCATCCAACGGCGCGGGCTGATGTGCTCTTGCAGCAGAAACTTCGCCAGCACCGTCTCAAACACGTAGCTAGCCGCAGTAGCAGGCACCGCGAAGCTGACATCCGCGATGGAGAGCAGCGCCATGAACGAAAAAAACGAGACAGCCATGCAGGTGACAGAAAGGATGATGTAGCGGTTCCGCGCCATGGCGGCTAAAACACGGCCCAGTGCACCAGGGTGAAAATCGTCAATCTCCCCTTGCTGGCGCATCCCTTTTGCCTGAAGAATTTCACCCACCGTGGTGCAAGCGACAATGATCGCCACCAGAAGCCACTTCATTCAGGTTGCCTGGTTGTATTGAATTCCGTGCGGCCCACTAGAATCACTCCGCCGACGATGAGCGCGATGCCGGCCCACCGGGTAAGCGAAACCGCCTCATTCAAGAAGACGTGCCCAGCCAGCGCCACCAGCGCGTAACCGATCGATGTCACCGGCAGAACATAGCTCAGATCCGCCCAGCTCAGGAGCGCCATGTGGGACAGCATCCACAGTACAAGCAACGTGACTCCTACGGCGACCCACGGGTTGAGAAATGCCATGGCGTAAGCGACTGGGGAAGCGGAGACAATCGAGCCAACCTGCCTCATTCCCATGCGCAGAAACGAGTCTCCCAGCACGTTCGCCAAAATGACGATCAGCGTGAAGACCCGGGTTTTGAGTATTGGCTGAGTACTAGTCGCCTGCATGAGCGGACGCGGCGGCGGCTGTAGCCCGCCGGTGGTCCGCGACAAATTTGCGACGCTTGCGGCGCAGGGCCATGTATTCTTTGGCTTCCTTGGCCAAGCGCTTGCGGTCATGCGAATTGAACATGGCCTTGCTGACCACGCGCCAGATCACGCGGGCGCGGAAGTAATATTCACCGTAGAAGCGCTCCACCCATTCCACGAGCTCAGCCTCGTCGAGATCGGGATAAATCACTTTCGGGAGCTGATGGCCCACTTCGTCCGTCATGGAACCGATGGAGATCAGATTGTTCTTCTTGGCGTAATCGTAAAACTCAGTGCCGGGATACGGGTGAGCAATCGAGACCTGAATGGTTTCGTTGTCGAGCTTCTTGGCGAAATCGATGGTTTTACGGATGCTCTCGCGGGATTCGCCCGGCAGGCCTACAATGAAATCGCCGTGAATAAGCAAGCCCAGCTTGCGGCAGTTGGCGGTAAAGCGCTCCGCCATATCGATCGTGGCGCCCTTCTTAATGTTCTTCAGAATTTGCGGGTCGCCCGATTCATAACCCACAATCAGCAGGCGGCAGCCAGCTTCTTTCATGGCCTTCAGAGTGTCGTAATCCGTCGTAACGCGCGAAGTGCACGACCAGGTCATGTTCAAGGGCTTCAGCTTGGCGCAAAGTTCGATGGTGCGCGCCTTCTGGTAATTGAACGTATCGTCATCGAAGAAGACTTCCTTAATTTCCGGGAAGCTCTCTTTGATGTAAGCCATTTCGGCTGCCACATCCTCAGCCGAACGCAGGCGCCATCGGTGCCCGGAATGCGTTTGCGGCCACAGGCAAAACGTACACATGGCAGGGCAGCCGCGCGAGGTGTACAGCGAAATGAACGGGTTCAGCAGAAAGGGAACGTTGTAGTTGGTAACGTCCAGATCGCGCTTATACACCTTGCTCACCCACGGCAGTTCATCGAGGTTTTCGATGACGCCGCGCTCCGGATTATTGACGATCACTCCCTCGGCATTGCGGAAACTGACGCCCGGAATCTCTTCGAGGGGCTTGCCATTCGCGTAATCGACAATCTGATGATCGAATTCGCGGCGGACCACGAAATCGATAGCGTTCGTTGCGTTCAGGGTCTTCTCGGGCTCGACAGTAACGGGCGGCCCGACAAAGCAAACTTTCAGATTCGGGTTCACTACCTTCATCATGTTGGCCATCTTCACGTCCACGTCGAAACCCGGCGTGGAGGTGAAGAGGACCAGTAATTCGAAGTCTTTGCCCATCTCCACCGTTTGTTCAATGGAAATCTTGTGGGGCGGAGCATCCACAACCTTGCTGTCGGGAAGCATTCCGGCGGGATAACAGAGCCAGAC
>JAYTGM010000365.1:0-4412 GCA_043733425.1 Terriglobia bacterium | reverse complement strand
GCGCTTCGGCAACGGCATCGGCGTCGCGATGTAAGAACGAAACGAAGCCATGATGTTTTACAAAGACATCGGCCGCCAACACGGAGCGCCATCCTTTTGCCGCCGCATTCACACTGAAGTATTTTTCGGCGTAGTAGCCGCCACTCGGCTGATCGTTGTGGAAAAAGCCGAGGTCATCGAGACAACCCCGGCGCACATATAAACAGAATGCCGAGGCTGCGGGGATAGGCACGGTAACCGCTGCGTTGACACGGCGCGCAAGGGCATCCAGGCGCTCAAACGGCGCGTCTTCGGGCTGGGGGAACCAGGGAGCCGGGTAGCTCAAAAACTCGGCGTAATTCGTCATGGGGTTCACCAAACCTGCTCCGGCACCCCGGTATGCGGCTTGTTGCAGGCGCAGCAACCAATCGCCATGTACTTCGCAATCTGCCTGCAGAATGGCCACATCGCGGTCCCGATGCAGGCGCATGGCGCGATTCACGGATTCCGCAAAGCCTTCGTTCGATTGGTTCTGAATTATGGTGATTTGTGGATGAACCCGCGCTAAAGAAATCACCATGTCAACCATGACGGTATCTTCAGGATTATCTAATACGCAGATGAGCTCATAGCGGCAGCCCACGGGCGAGTGCAGCACGCTGTGTAAGCAGCGCTCTGTTTGCCTTTGCCCGGCGTAGATAGGAACGATGATATCCACCGGACGATCCTGGTGAGCGCTACGGGGGCGACGGGGAACGGACTGTGGATACTCCGTGCCCAGCGTGGCGAAATCGCGCCTGGCATAGTGCTCTGTCAGTTGCGGCTGCATGGGCTGCAGGAAGCGGCGGCGGAGTTCTACAACATCTGCAACGTTGCTTCCTTCAAGTAACAGATCGGCAAACGTGTTGCGTTCCGCCGGGGTGAGCTGGAAGGCCGGCCCGCGCCCTTCTTGGTCCCAGATCAGGCGCTGTTCCAGATAATGGAAGGCAGAGTTCAGCTGCTGTGCCGCTTTCACCAGGCGGGGGCGCGAGAGCGAAAGCACGGGGCTACGTTCGAGATCGATATCGGTTCCGGCGATGCGGGCACACAGCACAAAGGACCGCGCCATTTCCGGAGTTTCGCGCAACACCAGGTGCAACCCGCAAGCTTTGGCTAAGTCCGCGCGAAACACGTCGGCGGTGGTGCGCGATACTGGCGAGCCGTTCACCGAAATGTCTATTTCGACGGGAACGCCGGGGCGGGCGTGATCCACCACCCAGCCGGTGAGCAGGTTGTCGGAAAAGGGGTCAATGCAACCCGCGTATTCACTTTGAAAGCGCTGTGTGTGAACGGCGTTTGCGAAACGAACTTCGATGCGATGCTCTTGTGCGTCAAAACAGAAGAGAGGCAGAGGCAGACGAAACTCCACGGGCTCAGGTTCTTCCGGGTTCGGGATGCTGGCGCTATGGATTGCACCATCGATCCAAAGTTCGAGAGCGGGGGAGGGGGCGGCAAGGGGACCCGCGTTTCTGAGTCTTCCTGTTACAAACGACGAAACGACTGGGTCAACGTCCGCGGACCAACTCACGAAGCGTGCTTCTGACCGAGTGTCTCCTCATACACCTGAATGAAGAAATCTCGTGAGGAAGGCGAGCAGCCGACATGCATAGAGCCAGCGGACTCTTCGATGAATCCCAAATAGCCGTTCCAGCCCAAATCTTCCAGAACGAACTCCAGGCATTCTTTTTCATGAGGCGGCAGGAAATCGAAGGATAGATCGAAGACTTGACCGGTGCAGTGGACGGGCAGTTCACCGGGAGCGGGCTTCTCCTGGTAGTTCAGGGGACGGACCAGCGCAGTTACTTCGAGCGGCATGAATTTCTCGCCTTTCGGCTTCAATTGATCGAAGAGGCGCCGGGTTTCAAAAGCGATGTAAGTGAGGGTGCCAATGGCCGAAGGGGACGCCATCATGTAGGACTTTTGATTTTTGAGATCCCAGCTACCGATGGCCCCCGCGCCGGAGGTGCGCAGTTGAAAGCCAAAGAACTGGGGTTTATCCAGAACGCGCGCCAGGCTCTTGCCTTCTTCGCGATTCAAATCTTCACAGGACTGATATTGCAGATCCTGCGGCTTAATCCACGCAGCCAAACGGTTAGCCGCGCGGCGTGCCGGGTCGCCTGCATTCCGATACTGCTCCACCAGTGTGCGGAATGCTTCCGGATCCGCTTTGTACAGTTCCAACAACTGCTGTGCCCGCATGACACGAAAGAAATAGGTGGGTGAATAATCCCGGCCCATATGGTATTTGACGCGATTGTAAATTTCGGGATAGTGCGCGGGGTTGGCGGAAAAGAAAAGGCGCGGCACGGTTACGGGAAAATCTCGCAGGCCGGGCGTCTGATGTGCCAGTTGTACAAAGTCGGAAACGCAGCCTTCCCCGCAGTGATAGGCAAAGACGGCAAGATCGCGGCCGCCGAATTTCTGCTCCATGCCTGCCAGATAATTGGCAGCAGCGGGGATGGCACGTTCCGGCAACAGACGGTCATCACGCACCAGGACCTGATAGGGCACTTTTTGAGAAACGGTGCGGTTCACCATTTTGCCGCGAACTTTCACGCGCTTCTTCGTTTGCACCACGCGGTAGCGGGTGGCGTAAACGATCTGCAACCCGGTCCGTTTGGCTGTAGCGGCGGAGAACTGCATAATTCCTTTTGGCCCCGCCGAACTCTGTGCGGTGGCATCGCCCCAGCTTTCCAGGTACGCGACCGCGGCGATTAAGCCCGCCGGCAGGCCGCTCTGTTTCGATGCCGCATCGAAGACTTTCTGCAGCTTGGGGCTCGAGATGCGCTGCGCGCCTTCCAAGGCATGAATATCGCGCATGATGCTGAAGGTTTGCGAATCCGTCATCAACTCCGTGCGTTTGGCGAGCACGGCTTCGGAAAGATCTTTGCGCTCCGCACCGATCCCGGAAAGGCGATGCACCGGTTGGAAGTAAGCGTCATGGTGGAACAAACCGAATTGCGCGGGCAGGCTGCCGGTGAGAACAAGTGAAAGTAGAGCGATGCGCATTTGGTTTTTATTTTCCCGTCACATGCACGTTGCGAAACTGCGCCGTTTCAAAAAACGAACCCAATCCAACCTGGCCGTCACCCAGGCTCAGATCGATACCATGCAAGGAACTATTCGGTTCACCATTCACCGTTACATCCACGGTTCCCGACTGGGCATCGTAGGTGAGCTTCACTTTGTACCATTCGTCCGCGGAAGGCAATGATGCCGGGCCATCGGCGCGGCTGATGCGAACCCGCTCGCCCCCGTACACGTGAAATATTCCGTTGTGGACTATCTGCTTTTTTGCAGTGTCCGCTGAAAGGTGCGCGTAGTTGAAATGCAGGTCGTCGCGATAGGCGTAGACCACGATGAGCGACGTATTCAAGCGCTGAACCTCTGCCTCTAATTCGAGATGATGGAACGGCGCGGTATCGGCCAGGGCAAACTGTGTGGGTTTACGCGGCTTGTCTTTTTCCGGCGGATGGGCGACAAGCATTTTGAGCACGGGAGTTGCACCTTGCGTGTCGATGGTCCAATCGGCGGCGGACGGAACGGTCCAGTGCAGGCCGAATGCTTCCAGGCGGTCTGCTGCCTGAGCGCCGACTGTGCAGAGGAGCAAAAGGAGAAGCGCTCGCATGACCTAATAGTAGACTGCCCAGCGTCAGGGGACCATAACGTTTACGGCTAATAGGGTTCCATCTGGATTTTTGGCAACGTCCAGCGTCAGCTTGGTGCCCTCTGCTATTTTTTTGGGATCGATCGCTTGATCGCCTTTCAAAAAACGAGTCTTGCGATTACGGAAGATGGTGACCGCTTGGCCTTCACTGGAATCCAGCACAATCTTTTTGGCGGTGATCTCTTTGAGAGACCCGGTAAATGTCACGGCTGGCAGGTTGAAAGCACCCGCGTTCGCGGTGCCCTGCTGGGGAACGCGCCTGCCTCTTTGAGCAGGACTAATTTGACTTGCAATCAGCAGAGATATCAGCAGAGACGACAGCAGGCGCAGGGTGGCGGTCATAAACTCTGAACTTTCTGTAAGGCCGCTGAAAGCTGTACAACTGTAAACGGTTTTTGAAGAAACGCCGTTGCGCCTTTTTGTGAAAGCCGCTCATATTCTGAGCTCAAGCTGAACCCGGTGGAGATCACAACAGGCAGATTTGGTGTGAACCGCCGAATCTGTTGCAGGGCTTCTTCGCCATCCATCACCGGCATGGCAAGATCCAGAAGCACCGCAGTCAAATTGTTTCTTTCTTTCTGAACGATTTCCAAACCAGCTTGACCGTTTTCGGCGGTTAAAACGAAATAGCCCATTTTCGTGAGTGCTGCCTCCGCGAAGTTGCGGACGGTGGCCTCATCATCGATCACCAGAATAGAGCCTTCGCCCACAGCAATTAGCCCATCGC
>JAYTGM010000364.1:0-26823 GCA_043733425.1 Terriglobia bacterium | reverse complement strand
TGAGTATGCCGTTAGCATCGATCAGGAAGCGAACCTCAATCCGGGCAAATCCGGCGGGAACCGGATCGATGCCTTTGAGTTCGAAACGCGCCAGGGGGCGGCAATCTTTCACCAGTTCACGCTCGCCCTGCAAGACGTGTATAAGTACGTTGGTTTGACCGTCCACGGAGGTGGTGAAGCTTTCCGTCGCGCTGGCGGGGATGGTGGAATTCCGGGTAATGAGTTTCGATACCACGCCGCCCATGGTTTCAATACCTAGCGAGAGAGGAGTGACATCAAGGAGTAATTGATTCTCCACAGTGCCGGAAAGGATACCCGCCTGCACAGCGGCACCAAGAGCGACGACTTCGTCAGGGTTTAGGTCTGTATGCGCCTTGGACCGGAACAATACTTCGACAGCGCTTCGAACAAGAGGGATACGAGTGGAACCGCCCACCAACACAACTTCGTCGATCTGTTCCGGTGTAAGTGAGGCGTCGCGAAGGCAAGAGCGGCAGGGACCCAGCGTACGATCGACGATGGGAGTAATCAGCCGGTCGAACAGTTCGCGCGTGATTTCGCGGGAGTACGAACGATTCTGCCACGTGAACTGAAGCGTGGAGGCGGGCGCGAAAGAAAGCGCTTCTTTGGCGCGGATCACTTCATGGCGAAGCGTTTGGACCGCGGAACCGTCGCGGGAAAGATCCTGCTTCCATTCCGTTTGAATATCTTCGAGCGCGATCTTTAAAAGCAGGTTATCGATATCATCGCCGCCCAGGTGAGTATCGCCGTTCGTAGCAAGCACTTCGAAGATGCCGTCGTGCAGTTTCAGGATGGATATGTCGAAAGTGCCGCCGCCCATGTCATAGACGGCAACGATGCCTTCCTTGCGCTTATCGAGACCATACGCCAGAGCAGCCGCGGTTGGTTCATTCACCAGGCGCAAAACTTCAAGACCGGCAATGCGGCCCGCATCTTTTGTGGCTTGGCGTTGGGCATCGTTGAAGTAAGCGGGAACGGTGATGACTGCCTTAGAAACGGCGGTGCCCAGATCCGCTTCGGCGCGTTCTTTCAGTTCGCGAAGCACCAAGGCGGCAATTTCGGGAGGTGTGAATGTCTTGTCACCAAGAGAAATCCGAATGACGTTTTCACTGCCTGGCGCGATCTGAAAGGGAAAGAGAGCTAGCTCTCCTTCAACGTCAGCGCTACCCTTACCCATGAGCCTTTTCGCCGAATATACGCCGCGATCCGGATGTTCAATCAGCAGCGGACGCGCCGCTTCACCGACAACTGTTGCGCCATCGGGCAGCACGGACACAATACTAGGCACCAATACGGAGCCATCGGCACCGGTAATCACGCGGGGAGCACCGGAATCCATCACGGCGACCAGACTGTTCGTTGTTCCGAGGTCGATCCCGACTACTGGATCGGTTTGTCCAAAATCTATTTCAAGCATTCAGCGCCTTCTCTACTTCATTGACAAGATTCTGAATATATTTGCGCCGGTTCAGCAGAGCACGAAGTTCAGAGGTGCCCGCAGAGCCGGAATCGCAGGCGGAAAACAGCGCTTCCATTTCCCGGTCCTGATTCAAAAGCATCGCCGAAAATTTCTGTTGCTGCTCCTCCATCTGAGGACGAACATCTTCGTCACCGGAGCGTAACTCTTCCAGCGACATATTTAGTTCGAAGACTTCTTCCAAAAGTTCCTCAGGGGGCTGCTGTACTTCATTTTCCTGAGCGCCGATAACATACCCAGCCCGTTTTACCGGGTTTCGCAGAGTGCGGTATGCATCGTTGATTAGGGCGGTTTGATCAAGAGCCCGTTGACGCTCAATATCGGACTTGCGAGCAAACAGATCGGGATGCCACAGGCGGCTTAGCCGGAAGTAGCGCTGCTCCAGATCGGCAACGTCCAGAGTGAGCTTTGCCGGAAGATCGAAAATTTCGAAGTAGCGACTATCCGGCAAAAGACGAACCACAACCGCAGCCTTTTGTGGCGTTCGGGTTATCAAATTCAAAGCCGGACTGCATCAAGGTTTCTTTGTAATCGAGAGTAAGGCCGGAAAGATACAGAAAGCTCTTCGGATCTACTACAACCTTGACACCGTCTTCATATTCAAAGACTTTGTCGCTCGGACGTGCTTTGGTTTCAAACTTGAATTGATAACTTAAACCGGAGCAACCACCGCCCAGAATACCCAACCGAAGAAAACCCACCACACCCTGTTTCTGAAAGGTCTGACTGATCTTCGAGATGGCTTTGGGAGTGAGGTGGATCTCCGCCGATACTGCGGGGGATTCGGTTGGAACTTCGGTTTCAGTCATGACAAGTTAGGCAACGGCTTCAACGGCCTGAAGTTCCGGTGCAGCTTTGCGTGTATGCTGCTTCTTCTTGTAATCGGAAATAGCAGCCTTGATCGCGTCTTCGGCAAGAACGGAGCAATGGATTTTCACGGGCGGAAGGCTAAGCTCATTCACGATTTCAGTGTTCTTGATTTTGAGCGCTTCGTCTACAGTCTTGCCTTTCAGCCATTCGGTGGCTAGCGAGGAGCTGGCAATAGCACTGCCGCAGCCGAACGTTTTGAACTTTGCATCCGCAATAATGCCGGTCGCGTCGTCGACCATCAATTGCAGCTTCATCACATCGCCGCACTCCGGCGCGCCGACCATGCCGGTGCCAACGTTTGGGTTGCTCTTATCCATCGAACCCACGTTGCGCGGGTTGTTATAGTGATCCAAAACCTTTTCGGAATATGCCATATCGTTTCTCCCTTTTATCTAAAGTTGTGTACTAGTGGGCCGCCCACTCCACCTTGGTCATGTCGATTCCCTCTTTTGCCATCTCGTAAAGCGGTGAAAGTTCCCGCAGCTTGCGGACGGTATCGATCATGCGGGTTGCTGCATAATCCACTTCTTCTTCAGTCGTAAAACGTCCCAGACCGAAGCGAATCGAGGTATGGGCCAAATCGTCACCCACTCCTAAAGCTTTCAAAACGTAACTCGGTTCCAGGGTAGCCGAAGTGCAGGCAGAACCGCTGGAGACCGCAATATCGTTGATGCCCATGAGGAGCGACTCTCCTTCCACATAAGCAAAGCTCATGTTCAGGTTATGAGGCAAGCGATGTTCCATATCGCCGTTGATGAAGACTTCATCCAATTCGCTTTCCAGTTTCGCCCGCAGCTTATCGCGAAGGAACCGCAAACGCTTCGATTCGTCCGCCATTTCCAGACGGCACAATTCCGCCGCCTTGCCGAAACCTGCGATTGCGGGAACATTCATGGTGCCGGAACGCATGCCGCGTTCGTGGCCGCCACCATCCATCTGGGAGGTAATCTGGACCCGAGGATTTTTGCGGCGGACATACAAGGCCCCGACGCCCTTGGGACCATACAGTTTGTGCGCGGTAATAGACAACAGATCGATATTGTCTTTGATAACGTCAACAGGAATCTTGCCAACCGCCTGCACGCCATCCGAGTGGTACAGAACGCCCTTTTCTTTACAGATTTTGCCAATTTCGGCGACCGGCTGTATTACACCGATTTCGTTGTTGGCGTACATAATAGAAACCAAAATGGTTTTATCTGTGACAGCTGCGCGCAACTTGTCGAGATCGATCAGGCCGTCTTCCCGCAAGGCAAGATAGGTGATTTGGTAACCTTGTTTTTCAAGCTTCTTGCACGTATCGAGCACGGCTTTGTGTTCCGTGGCCGCAGTGATAATGTGGTTGCCTTTTTCCGCATACATCTCCGCCACACCTTTGATAGCGAGATTATTGGATTCTGTGGCACCGCTGGTAAAGATGATCTCTTTCGGGTTTGCCCCAATTAGATCCGCAATCTGCTTGCGCGCTTTTTCTACGGCTTGTTCGGCCTCCCATCCAAAGGAATGGTTCCGGCTGGCGGCGTTACCGAAGTGCTCAGTGAAATAGGGAAGCATTGCTTCCAGGACGCGAGGGTCCATTGGTGTTGTTGAGTGATTATCGAGGTAAATAGGTGTTTTCATTTTCGGGTAAACCCTTACAGTACCGGGAGCGAATATCCGGTACTGTCTTTATTCAGATGATGAAGAACCATTTCAGGTTCGGTCTCACAGGAAGTTTTCGCATCGGAAGCCAATTCCTTGATTGTCATTTTTGCAAGCAGGTCTAAGATTGCTTCGTGGACGCGCCGGAGCGGCTCCCGCACGGTACATTTGTTCGATTGGCCGCAGGGTTCGATGGAGGTAAAGCAGCTAGTCAGCACGACCGGCCCATCAATGGCCCGAATCACTTCGAGAGCCGTTATCGACGCCGGTCCGCGTGAAAGCCGATATCCACCATTCGTTCCAGCCACTGAATGGAGCAGCGCTGATTTCGTCAGGGTCTGTAGAACCTTTGCCAACAGGGCAGCAGGAATATTATAGGAATCGGCGATTTCCTTGGCGCTCGATGTGCCGCGTGGACTCACAGCGATATGGCGCAACGCGATCAATGCGTAATCGGCTTTTTTCGTGAGCTTCAACATAATCTTGGACTAAATTGGTCCTGATTTAGAATAGCGAGTTAGCACGCTGGCGTCAATCCCCCAAGCCCGACTTGTGGAAGCGCTGTGCAACGTTTACACTAGAACTATTCGGGGCGTAGCGCAGTCTGGTAGCGCGCCTGGTTCGGGACCAGGAGGCCGGAGGTTCGAATCCTCTCGCCCCGACCACTTCATCCCCTTCATTCCAGAGTCTTTCGCTCATCCGAGCGATTCGTGCTGTCCTTTCTTTTTTTAAGACGATTGTCGAAAGTATGGATACCCCGCGCTTCGTGCGCTCGCTCCATACGGAATGAACCTTATCCGCCTAGGGATGAACATAGCGCTTCGTGGTCGAAAAATCGCTATGCCCGGTCAGATACACGAGGGTATACAGGTCCATGTATGCCCGCCAATCTGGTGAGGCACGTGTAGCGAAGGGTGTACAGATTGAACGGTTCAAGTTTGGCGCGCGCGATTGCTTTGCGATGCTGCTTTCTCAGGCCCGATTTTTCGATGTGACCGGTACGAGTGGGAGAAGGAAACAGCCATTCTTCTGAATAGACGAGGGTACCGTTCGCAGGTTGAGTGTGGGGGACCGCGAATCGCTGCTGCTTCACCTGAGGCGTCTCAAGTTAGGCAATCGGGTGGCCTGCATTCTGCATTGTCCGGCATAACGAGAAATCGCCTGCCAGGTAAGGGGCGGAATCAGCTGATGAATCGATAAGAACCAGCGAAACCGCAGCCGGCTAATCGTGAGCTGAGTATTGCGCCTGTGGCACGTTCATCTTAATCTCGAGTGTCTTCTCTTCTTCCTCGACCTCGAAAATATGTCCGAACGTCTGGTATCCGGAAGCGATCACCTGGATCTGAATCTTGCCCTGTGGGATCTGCGGAATCTGCACTAAGCCTTCCTGGTTTGTTTTGGTTTCCCACTGGGTGCGGATTTTGCTGTAAAGCTTCAACTTGTCGCGTCCGGAAACAAACCGGATGATTACACTTGCGCGATCCAAAGGTTTGCCGCTGGGTGTCAGCACCTTCACGCTCAGCTTTGTTTTGGCGACATCGGCTTGCAGAGATGGTTGAAAACACAGCAGAATTAAGGCAAACAGAGCAGTGCGCATGTCCTATTATTATGCGGCATCGGGAATGAGAAAATGGGATTCCATTCCTTGGGCACGCTCAGCCGATTCGGCCGCAATGTAGCCGCTACGAACCGCGCCTTCCATAGTGGCGGGCCATCCCGACCGGGTCCAATCGCCAGCCAAGGAAAAGTTAGAAATCCGCGTTTCAGCCATGGGCCGGAGCAATTCCAAACCGGGTTTTGCCGAGAAGGTAGCGCGCACTTCTTTAATCACCTGCGCGCGCTCCAGCTTCGCCGCCTTAACCAGCGGGAAGAACTCGGCCAGTTCGCGAACAGCCAACCCGATAATTTCGGGCCGCCCCATAGCTGTAAGCGATCGCGATGCGCTCACCACTACCTGAACATAGCGGCCTTCACTTTTGTTGAACATCCACTGGATGGTGCGGTCCAGCAGAATCGCGTGAGGTAAGTCTGTAACTGTCCGGTCAAACCAAAGATGGATCCCAGTAATGGGGGAGTGTTCAAACGGTTCCGATTTGAAATCAAGAAAGGGAGCAAGCGTTCTTAAGCGTTCGGAAGGGACCGCGCTGATATAGTGATCTGCCGTATAAAGCTGGTCCCCTGCGTGGAGGCCATTCACCTTGCCACCCGATACTTCAAGCGCAGCAGCCGGAGAGCGTCCGTGCAAGGTGACCTTACCCAGCTTGTTAAGGGCCGGCTCAGAATACAGTTCACGAAGCGGAACGTCCGGAATACCCATTTCATATCCCCGCACCGATTGCAGCATGCCCAGCCAGAAAACCTGCAACCCATGCGAAGCCGCCATGCGGTCCAACTCTTCGTTGATCGCGCTGACCAACACCGGCCGCCAATAGCGCTCAATCGCACCAGCGGTTTGGCGCTTCTCCTGGAGCCACTGCAGCATTGTGATGCTATCCAGATCGGCGCGATGCCGCTCCTTGGGAATGGCAAGCATCGCCCGCGCGATGGCAGCCTTGTCAGAAAGGCTAAGAAACCGCAAGCCCGCGAACGATCCAGCAAAATGCAGCGGCGGAGGCAGCATGCCCCGCTTCAGTACCGATTTACGTCCGCCCGGTTCCAGGAAGAAATACTCAGGGTAGAAGCGAATCTTACGGTCCACTCCCAGGCGTTTGTAGAAATCCAGAAGGTTATGGCAACAGCGCAGCAAAACGTGCTGGCAGTTGTCGATCACCTCCGAATCTTCACCCGCCACCGGCCATGAAGTCGCTCTGCCGCCCAGAAACGCGCGCGTTTCAAAAAGGTCTACTTGCCAGCCTGCGCCACCCAGCGCCGCGGCGGCCGAAAGCCCGGCCAGACCTCCACCGATGATGATTACTGAAGGCAACTTTTATTTTAGACCGCGATCACTTCATCGCCGGCGATCACGTAAACACGGTCGCCAGGTTCCCGCTCGACCAGTGCCACTCCGGTAAGCGCGCCAAAGGCGGGAAGCACGCCGCAGCACTCCGTGAACCAGTAGCAAGCCAGAGTCTTCTTCTCTTTCCCCCGGCCAGTCAACCGGATCGCCGGGTGCATGTGCCCGGCCAATGCGTAGCCCTCGTCCGCCTTACCTGGAAAATGCTGAAACACGAATGGCGGGGCAGGGTAGGGAGCGTTCTCGCACCGGATGTTCAGAGTCTCCGGCGGGTCGCCGGAGCGGCGGTCGTGATTGCCGCGAACCAGCAAAATATCAAGTGCCTGGTGAGACTCGCGCCATTCGGCCACTGCTTGCAAAGTACGTGGAGCACGACCTTCTCGCGCATGGATGGCATCGCCCAAAAGCACCAGCCGCTTTGCGCCAGTCAATTCCAGAACAACGCTGAGGCGTTCCATGTCCGCAGTGGTTGTGCCGCCGGGAATGGGGATGGCCGCGGCTCGCAGGGTGGCGGCTTTACCCCAGTGCGTATCCGCGACCAGCAGAGTCTGCGTGCGCGGCCAATAAATAGCGCGGTCAGGCAGCAGCAACAGCTGCTCGCCAGCGACGGAAATCTCCAAGCTCATCCGTTCGCCTGTTCCACCTGCGCGGCCATGCGGCGAATGCGGTCGCCCAGCTTTTCGGAACTGACGCGGTTGCGCGTTCTATCCACCATCAGCGGGAAGCACAATGGCGAAGGCCTTTTCATGTCTTGAATCACTACGGTGGCCCGCCCGAGCCGCTCCAGTGTCTGGCCCATGCGGCTGCGCTCCAATTGTCGCTCTAAGACTTCGCGGTTCGCCTGATCCAGCAGCAGATTGCCTGAATCGTAACGCATGAACACATCGAATAAGAGTCCGCTTGATGCTTGCAACTGACGCACACTTTTGTTCTGGCCCGGGTAGCCGTTGAAGGTCAAGCCAGCCACCCGTGCAATTTCACGAAACTGCCGCCGCGCCATTTCCGCCGCATTCAAGCTTTCGGGAATATCCTGTGCCAGCCGCTCCGTGGAGAGCAGATCACTTGCGAAGGCCTCTTCAATGGGCGCAGGTTCAGGGGCCAGTAGTTCAAAACCGTAGTCGTTGCATGAAATGGAAAATGAAATTGGCTTCACGCGCGAGACACGCAGTGCGATCAGTGCTGCGAGACCTTCATGCACCAGGCGGCCTGCAAATGGGTAAAAGAAAAGATGGTGCCCCTCTTTGGTTTCGACGCGCTCTACTAAGAACTCGTCCGCGGAAGGAACGCGCGATATTAACGCCTGCGTTTCAAAAACAGTCTTCAGCGCTTGCATCTCCGGCCCTTCAAAGCGGCCGTTTCTTGCTTCGGCGAAGCGGTTGCGCAATGCCGCGGCCAACTCATTCGAAAGCGGCATGCGGCCGCCTTCCCAGGTGGGAATTACGCCGCCCGCGGTCACCGGTGCCTTCTTTACCCACGCAGTCATGTCGCGCACACGGATGAACTGCAACACTTTGCCAGAGAAAGCGAACCGGTCACCGGGGCGAAGCCGCGCGATGAAAGCTTCCTCCACGCTTCCTAACCTGCCGCCTGTGGTGTAGCGAATGTCCATGGCGGAATCGCTCACGATGGTTCCTGTCGAGAGCAGATGACGCCGCGCCACCATGCGATTTGAGATCACGAACTTGCCGTCTTCCATGCTCACGCGGGCGTATTCAGGGTATGCGCGCAAAGCCTCACCGCCATGCGTGACGAATTCCAGCACCCAGTTCCATTCAGCGTCCGACAATTCCCTGTAGGCGTACGTCCGCCGGACCTCTTCCAGCATTTCATCCCCAACGAAGCCACCCGATACCGCTACCGTAACCACCCACTGGGCCAGAAGATCAAGCGGACGCTCCACGGGATAGCGGCTCTCGATCGCCCCCGCGTGATACGCATCGCGGGCCGCGGCCACTTCCGCCAGTTCCCATGCATGAGTGGGCGCGCACGTAATGCGGCTTACCACACCCGGTCTATGTCCGCTGCGGCCCGCGCGCTGTAGCAAGCGCGCCACTCCCTTGGGGCTTCCGATTTGTATCACGCGGTCGACCGGTGTGAAGTCAACTCCCAGATCGAGGCTTGACGTGCACACCACGCATCGCAAAGTTCCTGCACGCAAACCGTCTTCGACAAAATCGCGCGTCTTGCGTTCTAAAGATGCGTGGTGCAAGGCGATCTGTGCGGCCCACTCTGGTTTGGCGGCAAGAATAGCCTGATACCAGATCTCTGTCTGGGAACGCGTGTTGGTGAAGACCAGAGTTGTCACGCCTTCTTCAATAGCCTGCACCACCTGTGGCAGCATGTTGACGCCCAGGTGCCCGGCCCAGGGGAAGTTGTCCATGTGCAGCGGGATGAGCGAATCCACTCGAACTTCTTTCGGAACAACGCCGCGTACCATGCGGCCTTTTTCCCAACCTCGGCCGAGAAGCGTGGCCATGGCAACTTCCAAATTGCCCAACGTTGCCGAAAGGCCCCAGGTGCGCATCTCAGGGTTCCAGAGGCGCAGCCGGGCGAGCACGAGCTCTGTTTGAACGCCGCGCTTAGAACCCATCAGCTCATGCCATTCGTCGCAGATCACCAGGCGCAGACTGCTGAAGAGTTCTTTTCCATCTTCACGCGCCAGCAGCAGCGCCAAGCTTTCCGGCGTTGTGACCAGCGCCGTTGGCATCTGCTTTTTCTGGCGTGCACGAATGGAAGCTTTGGTATCGCCTGTACGTTGTTCCAAGCGCCAGGGGATGTTTAAGCCCAGCAGTGCATTGCGAAGCGAATTTTCCGTATCGGCCACTAACGCGCGCAGAGGCGTAACCCAAAGCACGCGCAATGGAGGGTTCACTTCACCATCGCCCTGCATCCATTCGAGCAGCGGCCCCAGCCAGGCCGCGTACGTTTTTCCCGTTCCCGTGGCAGCGTGAATCAGGCCGCTCTCTCCATTCAGATAAGCCCGCCAGACTTCTTCCTGAAACGCAAACGGTTCCCAACCGCGCGAGTGAAACCAGTTTCGGATTGTGTCGAAAGCCTGGTCCTGGGCGCTCAGCTTTTCTTCCCCGTAATCAACGCGCGAATGGTTTCAAGGGTATCTGCTTCAGAAGCAGGCTTATCGGTTCGCCAACGCGCGATGCGGGGGAACCGGACCGCGATACCAGACTTGTGACGTGTACTGAGTTGTATCCCCTCAAACGCGAGTTCGAAAACCAGTTCGGGCTTTACAGACCGCACCGGCCCGAATTTCTCAAGAGTATTCTTCCGCACCCACGCATCCACTTTGTGGATCTCTGCGTCAGTCAAGCCGGAATACGCTTTGGCAAAAGGCACTAGTGTGTCGCCATCCCAAACCGCGAACGTGTAATCGGTAAACAGGCTGGCTCGGCGGCCGCTTCCCGCCTGTGCATAGAGCATTACCGCGTCCACTAAGAATGGCTCAACCTTCCATTTCCACCAATCGCCGCGCCGCCTTCCCACACGGTAAGGCGAGCCATGGCGCTTCAACATAAAGCCTTCCACTTTGCGTTCGCGAGACTCACCGCGCAGCGCAATCAGCTCTTCCCATGAACTGGCCTTCACCACACCCGAAAGCAACAGACGGTTGCTGTCGCGAGTGGCCTCCACTAAATCCGCAAGAAGCTTGCGGCGTTCCTCAATGGGGCGCTCGCGAATGTCTTCACCCTTCCACTCCAGCAGATCGTACGCCAGTATCACCACCGGCACATCGGCCAGAATCTTCGGTCCCAAAACCTTGCGCCCAATTCTTCGCTGCATCTGCGCGAACGGCAAAGGAGCACCGTCTTTCCAGGGCAAGATCTCACCATCAAGAACCGTGCCTTCCGGCAAAACGCTGCCCAGCGCTTCCAGTTCGGGAAAGCGTTCGGTCACTAACTCCTCACCCCGCGACCAGATAAATGTGCGGAACTTGCGCCGGATGAGCTGGCTGCGAATACCATCCCACTTCCACTCGATCTGCCATTCGGCAATGTCGCCCAATTGATCGATTGCGCCTTCAATCGGGTACGCGAGAAAAAATGGATAAGGGCGGCTGATATCGGTATCGGCGGATTCAGCCGCAATCAGTTGCGTATAAAAATCGGGACTCGGCGCCCAATCGCCCATCATGCGGTGTGCGATCACGTTGCCATCGATTCCGGAAACCTGCGCGAGCGCGCGAACCACAATGCTTTGGGAAACGCCCACTCGGAATGCGCCGGTGATCAGCTTGTTCCAAACAAAGCGCTGCGAATCGTCCATATCGCGCCAGGCATCCACCAGGCTGGCACGGCGCTCGCTGTCTTCCCATCTGGCCAGGGGAAGCAGCCGCTCTTCCACCCAGTAATGCAGAGGTCGGTTTGACGAACGCCCGGCATCGGGCAACAGCAATGCGATCGTCTCTGCCAAGTCACCCACTGCCTGATAAGATTCATCGAACAGCCAGGCGGGCGTACCGGATTCTTCAATCGCCCAATCTACTAGCTTGCGGGTTTCAATCAGCCGTTTAGGGCGCCGCCCAATCAGGAAGTGAATGGCCCAAACTGCGTCCTCCGGGGGGACGGTACTGAAATACTTCACCAGAGCGTCTGTCTTTAACCCGGTCTTCGTGGTCTCATCCAGGGCGGCGTACAGCTGAGCGAAGGCTTTCATGCTTCGGGTTCTGCCGCGGCTTCGACGGCATCGGCGGGGTCGTCTTCCCGTTCGCCTTCGTAGCGTGTTTCAAGTGCCCTTGCCTGCTTGCCGTGATCATTTAACCAGTGAACCAGAGGGCCGCGATAGCCATGGGTGACAAGAACATTTTCGGCGCCTGTTGTGTCGATCGCATTCAGCAGGCCGGGCCAATCGGCATGGTCGGAAAGAGTGAATCCGCGGTCGAGCGACTGCCTGCGGCGCGTGCCCCGCATCCGCATCCAGCCAGAAGCAAACGCCGTCGAAGTGGAACCGAACTTTCGCATCCAGGTTGTTCCGTTGCAGGATGGCGGGGCCACGATCAGCGACCGGCTCCAATCGTAGCCGCGTTCCATGTCGCCGGAGTACTGTGTCTCCGGAAGCAGAATGCCGCTTTCGCGATAAGCCTTGTTTAGTTTCTGCACGGCACCATGGCAGAAGATAGGCCCAATCTCCGGATTGACCCCGGCCAGCAAGCGCTGCGCCTTCCCCAGCGAATAGGCGAAGAGGACACTGGCGCGGCCAGCGGTTTGGTTGTCGCGCCACCAGCTATCGATCTGAGCAAAAATTTCGGGCTGCGGACGCCACCGGTAAATCGGCAACCCGAAGGTGGATTCAGTAATGAACGTGTGGCAGCGTACGGGCTCGAACTCCGTGCTGGTTCGGTCATGCTCCACTTTGTAATCACCAGAGGCAACCCAGACTTCACCTTCATGCTCCACGCGGATTTGAGACGAACCCAGAATATGGCCCGCTGGATGAAGCGAGATGCGGACTCCATTCTCAATTACAGTCTGGCCATAAGGCACCGCTTCAATCACGGCATCGGCCCCCATGCGCACCCGCAGCACTCCTTCGCCCAGGGTGGAAGTCAGATAGTGCTTCGATCCCCACCTGGCATGGTCGCCATGGGCATGCGTGATTACCGCACGGTCTACGGGGCACCAGGGGTCTATATAAAAGCCACCCGGCTCGCAAAATAGGCCGTTCGGAGTAACCTGAAGCAGCGGTTTTCGTGAAAACGTCACTGTTTTTCCATGATAGAGTGTGGGAACCAGATCGCGGAGGGGGACCACGATGAAGGCTACAATCGCCGGGCTTTTTATAACAGGAGCGCTGCTGATGGCGCCCGCACCGTTGGTTCTCGCGCAGAGTTCAGATTGGCGCGCGCGCGCGGTTGATCTGGAAAAGACAGATCCAGGGGCGGCACGCGCTGTACTCATGCGTGCCTCGCAATCCTTGCCGCAGGAACCGGAAGCACAATTGCGTTATGCCGAGTTCTTAGATCGCTACGGCGATCCGGCAGCGAGGGCGGAATACAGGAAACTCACCGGTCCAGTGCGTTCTGAAACCGTTTTGCGCCGTTTGGTGTTGCTTGATTTGATTGCGGGAGATCGCGCAAGCGCCGATTCGGACCTGGCACTCTATCGATCGGCAAGTGGCGCAGATTGGAAAGATTTGAAATGGATTGTCCCCGCGCCCGAAGCGCAAGAGTATGCCTCCATCCCCGGTCCGCTTCGCAGTTTCGGTAGAATGGCCGCCATTTCGGCGGAAATCAATCCTAACGACGTGCTAACTTCACTGGCGCGCAATGTGGTGACCAATGGCTATCAGGCATCGCACAGTAACGATGCGCTAGAGCAAACAGAGTACCTGAAGCTGGTGAACCGCTACCTGTCTCAGGCCAGGGAGCTGGAGAAAATCGCGGGGGCGGACTCGCTTCTGAAAGTGGAAACCTGTGATTCCACGCAGACGGGTGATCTACTGCGAATCTTAGGGTTCCGGATGCGTGGCGCGTGCGGCAATGAAGTGGTGCTCGAAACGGTGAACGCGACTCGTGCTTTCCTGAGTACTGATTCCGGGTTTCCGATTGCCGAATTGGAACAGGCTCTCCGCACGAATAAGCCGTTCACGTATGACTTCCATGCCACGCGCGTGCCGGTCATTTACGGGACGGAATACTGGCTGGGGGCAAAGGATGCCGGTGGCAGCTTTATCGATAGTTTCCTGAGCGATCCGTCGCTTTGCCGCTTCTATCTGGGTATGTCGAAACTGGACCGTGAGACAGCGGACCAGCTCAAGAAAGGCATCCCGGCAACTCGCCTGCGGACCTATTCGCACGTGCTCGATTTCTTTGGCGGCATGTTTGAAATCCGCAATGGTCATGCGGTAGTTCCTGGCGGGCAGCGTTCGGCGGCAGCTTGGGGAGAACTGGTCGGTGTGAATCCCCAGAATGGACCGCAGTTTTTTGAAAAGCTGCTGGCGAAAGACGACGGCTGGCTTGCCAGTCAATATGACGCTCTGGCGCGGATTCACGGGCCCGTTCAGGATTACCTGACGGATCCGGCGCGAATGAAGCGATTTTACAACGCGGTACGCGGCAAAGTGACCAGCCCGGGTCCGGCACGGCCTGTATTCCGATCGAATGCGGACATGATGTTGCTGACCACACGGCTGCGTTTGGACGCCAATGGCCAACCACATATCCCCGGCTCGCTGGACGTCTGGAAGAATCTTTTTGTTAACCATCCCAAGGGCAAGTACGACAGCAAGCTCAGTAAGACGGCGCAGAGTTGGAAAGAATCGGACGATGTGCTGGAAGCGCTGTTCGGGATGTCGCGCAAGGCCGTGGAGAATGAACCGCTCAAGATCTTCATGGCGCTAAGCGATCTGAACCGGGGCCGCGCGGAACCCTTGAAAGCAGACACCGTGGACAGGCTTGCACGCTCCTACAGAGAATATGGCGCGCAGTACGCAGCGTTTAGCGATTCGCTTGCCGTTTCCGACCGCACCATCATGCAGTACCTGGATACCGCGGAAGCCATTGAGCATACGCGCGATACCCTGATTCGCCAAAATTCCGCCGGAATGATGCAGGCGCTGACCGGCTTGTGGCAGATCCTCTGCCGGCAATCCGTAATACCCGCCGCGAAGGCCGATGCAGCCCTGAGCGGAATCCTGACGCCCTTCGCGGAAGCATCGAACGAGCGCGAGTTATTCGATGCGGGCCGCAGCGGCGTCAAGCTCATCTTGAGTGCTGCATCCGCGCCCGTTACACTTCAGCCGCAGGAACAGATGATCGCCTTGCTGGCGGGCACATCGGCGCCGGTCGACACGGAGGCGCGCGACCGGCTTGTGACCGACATGCAGCACGTTCTGGAAGCACAGCGCATCCTCTCGCTGGACATTATCTTCCAATTGGCCGATAACCTGGAAAGCGTTTCCCGGGGCGAGAAGTTGAACCCTGCTCTGGCGGCGCGGTTGGCGGCGCGGGTCGGTGACATTCAGTTGCCCCGTGCTTCGCTATCGGGCGCTGAGAAGAACGCGCTTGCATTCGGATATTGGACGGAGCGGCATGTCGAAATGGAACGCAAAGTGAACATGCGCGCCTTGATCGATAAAGCTCAGAACAATCCGGAGAAGCTGAAAGATCTACGCGGTGCGCTAACGCCATTTCTTCGCGACACGCTTGTTGCTTACAACTACGTGCACTATGCGCCGCCGGGTGCGCAGATTCTCTACACCAATCCCCTGTTTGTCCGAGGTCATGATTTCATTGGAATGCAGGGCGCGAGTCATACCTGGAAAGCGACGGAGATGCTGGGCACCGGTTGGCCTTCAAACGGGGGAGGCCGCTTAACGGGGTCGCTCGCAAACCTGCCGTATGCTTTAGCGGAGGCGGAGCAGAATTTCCTGGTTCCCACGCAGACTCAGGCCTTGATCTGGGGCGATCTGGTGCCGCAGATGATTCTCAGCGCGAAGATCCCTCGCTGGTGGAACGTGACCTCGTCGCAGATGCATTGGGTAGGCGCGCAAATGCGCTTCGGAGAGACGCTGCTGGCGGAAAGCGCACTCGATCCGCAGTTGCGGCAGAAGACGATGGCGGCTCTCGATCTTCAAGCGCCTCCAGCACGGCGCATGCAGGTAGAGCGCGCTTTAGAAGCAGGGAATGTGCGCGAAGCAATCGAACGGATTACGCCGTCAGAACTGTTCGGCATGGCGTCTGAAATTGCCGTGCGGTCGCCAAACACTGAGCTGGCGCGCATGCGGCAGGAGAACGGTGCGTTTGTGAATGACGCGGCAATTTCATCCGCCTTCGGTACTCCGAAGCCCACTCTGGCAAATTCGTACCGGCCTGAATTGCTCCGGCTTCGAACATTTCCCACGTTGATGGGCTATTCTAGCCGGATTATGGCGGAATCCTGGGAATCGAACACGCTCTACTGGGCTGCTCTTGCCGACCAGCTCCATATCGCTCCTTCGCAGTTGAACGTTCTGATTCCTGAGTGGACGCAGAAAGTGGTCGAAAGGATCTTCGCCTCGCATCTGGAAGATTGGCCGGCATTGCTGAAATCGTTGCGGCTGGTGGGCGATGACGTTCGGGCAGAAGCGTTACGCGGACCGGGCGAGGGTAAAGCTGCCGGTATTGAATAAGGAATTGGAGACCGATGATAGTTAAGCGAGTCTGGAAGGCAGCGTTAGCGGCGGGGACAGTTTTAGCGGGCGGAGCGCTACTGGTCTTGGCGCAGGAAGGCAAGGTCGCCGTTTTTAAGAGCAAGGTGGACCTGGTGGTGCTGAGCTTTACCGTGACCGACAGCCGCGGCCACTACATCACCAACCTGAAGCCGTCAGATTTCAAGATCACGGAAGACGGCATTGCACAAAAGCTTTCCACGTTCGCGGAAGGTAGCAAGCCTCCCATGGAGGTGCTGGCCGATGGTACCTTGCGCCCGCTGGTGAAGGGCGAAGAGGGCCTGACGGGTAAGCCTGGGCTTGAAGCTGGCTCCGATGCGTTCGTTGGGACCAACGTCTTCGTTTTGTTCGATACCAGCAACTTCATGTACAAGGGCTTTGTCTATGCCGAAGATGCGATAGCGGATTTTGTGCGCGGATTGGACCGCGCGGATTCCGTTGCGGTGTATACGTTCAGCCGCAATTTATCACGGGCGGCGCCTTTATCGCGTGACCGGTCAAATGCGATTCTTGGGCTGCGGAAAGCAGTCGCGGGGGACGATACGGCGCTCTATAACGGGCTGCTGCTTTCGCTGCGAGATGCCGCGAAGGTGCCGGGTCGCAAAGTTGTGATCGTATTCTCGAACGGGCCAGATAACGCCAGTATGGTGGCTCCGGATGACGTGCGTGCAGTCGCCGAAGACGAAGGAATCCCCATCTACGTCATCTCAACCAATGATGTAAACAAGGACTCGATTTCAAGCAGCGTCTTCCGGCGCATCACATCAAAAACCGGCGGCAAAGCTTATTGGGCTAAGACTTGGCAGAAACAAGTGGAAGCGTTTGAAAGCATCCGCGAAGACCTGGGTAATTCCTACTCGGTGACGTATTACCCGGCGGCAAATCCGAACGAAGGGTTCCGTAAGATCAGTGTCGATATCACCTCAGACACGGGGAAGAAATACCGCGTCCGTTCACGTCCTGGATATAGGCCAAAAGCGTTTTAGATCCGGGTCATCAACTCGCGGATCCGGCCTTCTTCTTCTTTGTTCGGCTTGTTTGCTAACGCCAGTTGGCATTGCTTTTGGGCGGAAGCTTTATCGCCCTTCTGGAAGAGCGCCATAGCGAAGTGAAAGTGATAGGTAGGGTTGTCCGGCACCTTACCGGTCAAATCGCGGAAAATGTCCACGGCATTGTCGGATAGATTCTTCTTCAGATAAATCCAGCCAATGGTGTCTGAAATTTCCATCAGAGTTGGCAGTTTCTGCTTGGCCCTGGTGGCAAGCGTAAGAGCTTCATCAAGATTGCCTCCGGTTTCCGCCATCAGAAAGGCGAGGTTGTTGAGCGCTTCCGCATTGTTTGGATCTTTGTTGATGGATTGTTCGTAGATCTTGCGAGCTTCTACATGCTGGCCTGTATTGTCCAGAATGAGCGCGAGATTATTCATAACCGGGACGTTGTCCGGTATCAGCTCTTTAGCTTTGCGGAATGCTTCAATCGACTTGTTGTAATCTTTCATGCGCGAGTAAGTTTCGCCCATGCGGGCATAGACTTCGCCCTGTTGCCGGGGCGTATCTTTGTCCGCTTCCACCAGGCTGCGGTAATCATTGATGGCACGGTCGAGCTGACCGGTCCGGACTTCAAGGTCGGCCAGATCCCGTTTCAGGTCCAGACGCTTGGGATATTTGAGGGACTCGGCTTCCACCAATTTAACGGCTTCAGCCGGCTTGCCAAGTAAAATCAGTGACTCGGCTTCGCCCAACAAACCTCGGGCGTTAGCAGGGTCGGCGTCATAGGCTCTTCGGAATACATCAGCGGCGTCCTGATACTTCTTTTCCATCAGATTCAGTACGCCTACTTCAAGCAATGTTTCGGGCTGTTTGGGGCTGGCGACCAACAGCGCATTCAGGGCTGTCCGGGAATCTCCATACCGGTTCAACCGCATCAGCGCGGCTGACTGAAGCAGCCTTGCCGCTCCGCTCTGCGGGCTCAACTTCATGGCTTCTTCAGCCATTTTCAGAGCGGTCGAGTTATCGCCGCGCGCAAGGGCCACCTGCGAAAGCGCCAAACGGGGGGGCAGATAATCTTGCCGAAGCTCTATTGATTTTTCGAACTGTTGCCGAGCCTGTTCGAACTCGCCCTTAGCAAAGTGGGCACGGCCCAAATGAAAGCGGGCCACAAAGTTGTCCGGGCGGGCAGTCACCACGGCCTGGAGCTCATTGATTGCCTGATTGATATCGCCTTTATCCAAAAGGAAACTGGCCTTCAGGCCGCGCGCTTCTGGATCTTTCGGATTCTCTTTCAGAATCTCAAGGTTTTTTTCATAAGCCTGAGCCGTCTTGTTGTCGTGAATGTAGGCTTCAATGATGCGCTTCTGATAATCGATCTTGTGCGCCGGATCTTTCCGCGCGCCCTCTTCATACTGTTTGACCGCCTCGGCACCATCGTTGACGCGAAGGAAGAAATCTCCCGCGGTAAAGTACGCCTGAGGGTAATCCCGGAAATTGGCTTTCAGCGATTCCAACACCCTGGTCCCTTCGGCGCGATTCTTCGAGGCGAAGTAATGAGCGGCCAGGATAGTTTGAAACTCGTAAGATTTCGGGTTATCCGCAATCGCTTTTTTCAGAATCGCAACTGCTTCATCAAGTTTGTTCTCGCGTGAGTACAACTTGTAGAGTTCCAGATACCCAGCCGTGCCGGATTTCTTGCCGTCAATCACCTTGGTGAAAAGTTGTTCAGCTTCGCTGTTTTCGCCGTAGAGCGAAAGTGTTCTGGCAAGGGAGAGCTGGATCGTCGGTTCACCCGGTTTCAGATCTAAGGTGTGCCGGTATTCGGCAATCGCTTCTTCAGTGAGCCGTTTGGAATTGGCGATATCATTTATCCGGTAGCCGGCGATTGCCTGAACCAGGAAAAGATCCGCCTTAAGCTTATGGCCTTCAAAGGAATTAGGATCTTGCGCGAGGAACTGTTTCGAAATCTGCTCGACTTCGGCAAGAAGCTGTTGAACTCCGCTTGAATTGGCACCGGTCTGTGATTGCGCGGCCAATAACAAAATTTCCGCCAAGTGCATGTTTGCGTCGTTCGATTCCTTCGTGTTTTTGGGAAGGAGTTCGATTGCGCGGCGAAACGCCGGCACTGAATTTGCAATCTGGTTTAGCTTGGTATCCGTCAGGCCCAGGCGGTACCAGGCTTCTCCGTACTTCGCGTCAGACGAAAGGGCGCGGCGGTACATGATGGATGCTTCTTTATACTTTCCGCGGTCGTAATACTTGTTACCGCTTTCGAGATACCGTCTTTTTACGACTTGTGGATCACGGCTGCAGCTTACCAGAATGATTGCGGAGAGAATGAGAACCAGGGCGCGCTTATACATGAACAAACCTCGAAAGTATATTTTCCTACAGATTCCGTACTGAAGGGAAACTTACTCTACCGCAACAGTGGGTACTACCGGCCCGGTGGTAGGGCTACTGACTCCGCCTACTTTGATAGTAATAGGTAAAGCGCCGCCTTTCAAGTGATCGCCAGGCACGCGCAAATTGATCTGGTTGAGCCCGACAAAGCCCGGGACCAAGCCACTAAATTGCACGATGATGCCGGCTTGGCTATACCGGGGATCTCCAAAGAAAACCTGTACGGGATCAGTGAGAGCGAGTGGACTGGCAGGTGCGGGTACGCCCGATGCCACTGTTGCGCCGTGGGTGGGACCGAGACCTGTTGCGAAAAGGACCAGGTCTTCATCGCGTCTGGCGGGGTGATCTCTGGTGACATAGCTGCCGTCTTTGTGCACGATGGCGGCCTGAGTTCCAGAAACGAACACGGCCGGCGCATATTTCGCCACGGTGGCGGACACCGTAGTGACCGATGCAGCTTTATTTGTGATGGAGCGGACCACCAAGGGATACTTTCCTGCTGCGAGCCCGGTCGGCAATTGCGCATTGATCTGGTTTGTGGAAACCGAGGTAAGCGGCAACGGCTGGTTATTGAGAGTGACGCACGTGCCGCCTAGAACCGTGGGCAGTGTCTTGGTAGAAGCAGTCTCTTGCGAACCCAGGTTTTGCCCAAAAATACTAATGAGCCCGCCCGGAGCACTCGCCGGCTGGTAGCTGGCCAGGTTCACGATTCCGTTCGCGGTAATTGCCGGTCTTTCGGTGGGGAGCACTGGAGTGAGAGGAATAATCGACAGGCCTGAGGCTGTCAGTGCGTAAGCCTTTGTGTTTGTAGAATCCACGATCAAAGTGCGCCCATTTGCTGCAATGCGCTGGGTACCGGCTACCGAAGAAGCAGCGCCTTCCAGCGCCGGTATGGAGCGGAGAAGCTTGCCGGTGTTCGAATCCACAAGCTCAATCATGCCGGCATCCGTCACCGTGGATGTGGCACCAGTGCGAACCGGCTGAGTGAAGCGGGCAAAGAAAGCAGTGCCAAAGGCCGCCACGGCGGAAACCGGGCGCGATGCCAGGGTGGTGGTAGTGTTGGCGGGGCGGCCGGGAAGAACACCTCCGCCTACGGCTCCCTGCAGGTCTGGTGTTGCAATGGGAGTGAGCGAAGAATTGAGAAGCGTGTTGTTGGCAAGAAAATACCCGCCTTGGGGCCCGGCGGCAATCGGCCCTAAGAACCCGGCCAGGGTGGCGGGAACTCCGTTTGAGGCCGCTGTGGTGAAGACCTGTTTGCCGACAGTGAAATCGTCTACGCTAGCATCGTAAAGGTAGGCGTTACCAGCCCCTGTCACCAAAAGAACGTACTCACCGCCGGGGGTCGCGGCCAGAGTACGCACCGCAGGAGCGCCTCCGGGCACGGTCCGGACTACGTTGGTCGCGGTGCCGCCGAAAACCTGGGAATTCAGGATGCGAGGCACAGCCACAGACCCGTCAATTTTCCACAGCGTACCATCGCTCATCACGAACTGAGGCCCACGCTGGCTGCTGGCGATGGACGTGGTGTAATTCACACCGACCGCGATATTTACCGGAATCGCGGGGAAGTTCACCCGCCCGGTGACGCGCTGCTTATCGAGATCGACAATACTGATGGTTTCGCCACCCGTGTTGGCGACGTACATGGTGACTCCATCGCTTGCTATGGCGAGCGAGTGAGGCAGCTGGCCTACTTTTATGGGCGTGGTGAACTGCTGGGTTTTTAGATCGAAGACTTCCACCTGATTGAGACCGGAGTTAGCTATATAGAGGTTTTGACGGACGGGATCCTGAATCAGGTCGGTTAGCGTTTCGCCGCCGCTAACGTTTTGCTGTATAGGAATGATGGTGCCGCGTGCTTCGGCGTCGCGATTGTTCTGAAAAACGCGGATGTTTGGCGGAATGTTGATGGCCTCATTCGATTGAATGAGAAAATCGTTCGGGGCGGCGGTGCCGGGCGTCTTGGCGACATTGGAATTGAAGCGGAAGTTGAGTGTACTTCCGTTAGAACTGGGTGTTGCCTGGACTACGGGAATGGTGCTGGTGGTTGCGGCGGCGGCAGCTGCGGCCGCTGCAGCTGCCGCGGGGTTGGCGTTAATAAAACCTCCCGGCCCAAATATGATCGGGAAAATCGCTCCGCCCCCCGGGCCGCCCTGACCGCCCAGACCGGCTACACCGGTGGTTGAAGATGCCAAGCCGCCGCTGGTGAGCGTATAGGACTGAACGGAGGCGGTGAGCCGGCCACGGCCCGCATTCGTCACGTTGTTTTTGACGGAGTTCTGCGCTGAGGTGACGCCGCATTGATCGTTTGTGAGAAGAACGATTTGGGAATCCACTTGCGCGAGGGGGCTGGAGTTAACCTGGCCAACGGGCAAGATCAGGAAGCCGGATTCGGAAAGCGAGTAAATGGTATCGCCGGCGCTGTTGATGACCATGCGGCCCGATAGATTTTCGGGAAGCTGCAGACCAAGCTTAATGAGCAGGTTATCGGGATCGTTATACAAAAGGCGGGTAACGTTGGGTTTTGCGGCAGGCACCTGAACCGGAGCGAAATTGAATGCGCCGTAGATGTTGGAACCATCCGGGGAGAAAACACTGCCGCCCTGATTCAACTGGGCGTTAAAATTGGTACCCGCGGGAAAGGCGAACGGGGAATTAGCTACGTTTTCCTGTGCAAGGATGGTCAGCGTAGCGGTATCGATCAGTGAATAACCAGCCATGAAGCGCGAACCATCGGGGGATATGGAAAGTACGTTCGAGAGGTTGCTTAATATACGGGAGCGCAACACTGTTCCCGAAGCGACTTCATAAACGAAGACGACGCGGTTATTTGTGGCGGCTCCGTTGATGATGTTGGCACCGATGATGTAATTTCCGTCTTTCGTGGTGAGCAACTTCGAATGGTAAGAGAGATATGCGCGGCCGGAGGGGGCGGGAAGCGTGGGCGGAGTGGGGGCAGCGGGCGTAATAGCTACGTTGTTAAGGGAGCCATCACGGGGGTCATAAATCAGCAAATTGTTCTGGTTACCATTTCCCACGGTGGAAATCAGCACCCGATTATCCTTACCCACGGCGATACCTTCCGGACTGGCTGGAAGTGAAACGGTGCCGACTGTGGGGGTGGTTTTAGTTAAGTCGACGACCTTCAGCGCAGTAGACCCGTAGGCGGAAACATAGAGCGTGTTGTTATTCGGCGACAATGCGACTGCATCCGGCTGGCTGTTGCTGCCGGTTGAAATACTCGCCAGAAATTGCCGGGATTGCGTGGACCAGACTTCAATGCGGTTAGCGGAATTGTTGACCAAGTAAAGGCGCTGCCGGGGTTCATCGAGCAGGATATCGGAGTAGGACGCGGCGCTCTGGGACGGAACTACCGTACCGAAGGTGGCGGTAGACGCTGAGAAGGCAAATAAAAAGAAAAGAAGAAAGAACGAGATACAGCGCATCGCTATTGCAGTTTAACCCTTTAGCAGCGATTAAGTTGCCCTGCGGCGAATCTAGGGCTGGAGCGTGAAGTTGACGTCAATTGTGGTGATGACGCGAACCGGGTTGCCGTTGAGGAGCGTTGGCTTGTAGGTCCATTGACTAACTGCGTTCATGGCGGAGGCAACTAGCAGGGGGTGTCCGGAGACAAGCTGAAGACTCTCGACGTGGCCATCGAGCCCGATGGTGGCGTTGAAGCGGACGGTGCCCTGGATACCGGATTCACGGGCCATCTGAGGGTAGTCGGGCGCGATTTGGGTAAGGATATTTGCCTGCTGCACGTTGCCTCCGACGCGAATCAGGGAAGGCGGCACTTGGGTATCGATTCCCGCGGCAGCGTTACGGAGCACACGGGGATCATCGGTGTGTTGATGAACCTGCGAAACCCACATTTGCTTCACCTGGTCCCGCAGGGTGGGCGGCATGTTCATATCCGTGGCAGTAATGCCGAGAAAAGCGGCTTCGGGATGATGCTGGATATTCCAGGAGAGCAGGGCGAAACGACTGGCCCAGGTGGGATCGTGATTTTCCTGCTGGTAGAAGCGGAGGAGTCGGTCGGTGTTGCCGGTGTCGTCAGGGTTGGCTTTTTGGGCGGCTTCGAGGGCGGGACCGTCGAGTATCTCGTTGAAACGTTGTTGGGCCGTTGCGGGGAAGGTCGCAAGTGCCAGGACAAACATGCAAAGTTTCATAGTCAGCTCCGTAGATATTAGATCACCGGCTTTGGGCCAGCGCTATCGTTTCAATCGCCTGCGCTATATCGAGCAGGCGTTGAGCGGGATCGCTTGATTCGCGTTCTATGAAGATGGGCTTCTTGTAGCCGATTTGTTGGAGCTTTGCCAGAAAGGCGGGGATGTTGACCGCGCCTTCGCCCAGAACGGTTTCCGTCCCTAAGGAACCGGCGGCGGTTGGCCATGTGCCGTCTTTAGCATGGACGGAGAGCAGACGCGGCGCGAGGATGGAAAGCGCTTCCAGGGGTTCGCCGGTGCCGTAAAGAATCATGTTTGCGGGGTCGAAATTGATGCCGAGGTTGGGGCGATCCGCTTCCTTGAGGAACGCGAGCAGTGCGGGGGCGGTTTCCTGGCCTGTTTCCAAAGCGAAAGTCATGGGGCTGGCATGATCCGCTACCCGCCGGACCAGTTCGAGAACGGCTTGATATTGGGGATCGGTATTATCTTCCGGAACGAACCCAATATGGGTTGCAATACCGGGCGCGCCAAGCTCCTGGGCGAAATCGATGACGGCGTGAGTGCGGGCTTCGCGCGCGCTCCGAAAAAGTGAGGGAACGAAGCCAACGGTCTTCTGGACGGTTGCGATATCGGCGTAACTTTCACCGTCATAGGCCGCGAAAACTGTATGGATCGTGAATTCCGCGCGGGCTGCCGCGGTCTTCCATGCTTCGGCAGCGCCAGGAAGCGGCAGGTCACCCGGGATGCCGAGTTGACCGTCGCGAAGGCCGAGGGCGGTGAGTTCAGCTAGCGTTTCTGCTGGGTCCCGGCCAGCCCAAAACATAACGCCGGTGATTAATTGGTCCATGCGAGGGGTTCTCCGTTGCGCTTGCGCGACTCTATCATTATTTCCACGAAACGAACTGCTTTAGCGGATTCAGCGGGCAGGCAGAGCGTGGGTTCCTGGCCTGCGCGGGCGCAATCGGCGAAATATTGAAGCTGCGCAACCCACGGGTCGGGAGCGGCAGGGAGGGGAATTGGGAAAGGGATCTCGTTTTTGCGAAACAAAGTAAGCGGGCGACCGGCGCTACTCCCGGCGCTACTCCAATCTAGCGTGCCGGATTCAGTAATCAGGTTGAATTCCATGGAAAACGGGTAGTTTGAAGCGGGATGCCAGCCGCCGGCGATTTCGACCGGGCCCGAATTGCGAAACGAACTATGGGCAGAGATCCAATCGATGCCGAGAGCGGGATCGCTAAAGCCCTGGGCGGCGATGGTTTGTGGTTCGCCGAAGCATTTCAGAACGAAATCCGCGTCATGAATCAGAAGGTCAAGGGGAGCGCCGCCACTTTTCGACGCATCGGCAAGCCAAGGAGACCAGGAAGGGCTTGCGCAATTTCTGTGAAACGAACCCAATTTTGTCTTGGAGCCCGCGAGAAGCCGGGAAAGTTCCTGCCATTCAGGAAAGAAGCGAAGAACGTGCCCGGCCATCAGCATGCGCCGGGAGTTTTGGGCTTCTTCGACGAGGGCGAAAGCTTCCGCGCTGGTGCGGGCTAGCGGCTTTTCCATGAGCACGTGCTTGCCGGCGCGCAACGAGGCTAAACCGGCTTCAGCGTGCAAGTGGGTGGGGAGGCAGAGATCGACCGCATCAATTTCGGGATCGGCCAGAGCTTCGGCGAGATGGTTGTATTGTTTCAGGCTGGTGAAGTTGAATTGAGAATCGGCTGGTTGTAAGTTACCGCCAGTTTCTGAGAGATCACCCGCAAGTTTACGGGGATTGGAGCTGATGACGGCGACAAGTTCGGCTCCGGTCACGTTGTACCACGCACGAAGGTGAGTTCTGCCCATGAAGCCAAGTCCGGCGACGGCAACGCGCAGTGGGGAAGCGGGCATTTACAGTATGATTTCCAAGTTTTGAGAGCGGCGAATAGGTTTAGAGGATTCTGTGACCGTCAAAGCTAATTGATCATACAAAATCACAACTGCATTTCCGTAAAGACATCGGCGCGCGTGTACGGCAAGGGGGAAATTTCGAAATACCGAAGCTGGCCGCCGATCTCGATTTGATTGACTTGCGCGCGAGAGGGACCGATGTCTCGCCCTGTTCCGTGGTTGTAACGGAGCCTTAACTCAATCCAGGCGGCGTGCCAGTACCAGCGTGATATCGTCCGCTGGGGGCGCGCCTTCCGTCCATTTGGTGATTGCGGACATGACGCCTTCAATCATTTGTTTGGCGGTTGCCGAGCGGTAATCCCGCAGGGTTGCGATGAGATTTTCGGTTTCGAACTCCTCATCGCCGGGAGTGGCGGCTTCGGTGATGCCGTCGCTGTAGATCGCGAGGAGGTCGCCCGGGTTGAGATAGGTTTCGAATTGATCGTACGTGATGTTGGGCAGGATGCCAAGCACCGGGCCGCCATCTGTCAGTTTCAAGGCAGAGCCATCGGCGCGCAAAATAACGGGCGGGTTATGTCCGGCGTTGGCGTAGGTCAGTTTGCCTGTTTGAGTATTGAGGCAGCACAGAAAAAGAGTAATAAAGCGGCCGGCGGGGCAGTGCTGCGCGGTGAGGTGGTTGAGGCGCGTGAGCGTGTGCGAGAGCGTGCCCGGTTCACGCAGCAGCACTTCAGCGCGGGCCTGCAAACCCATCATCATCAAAGAAGCCGGCATTCCCTTTCCCGATACGTCGCCCACGATGAGGGCGATGCTGCCGTCCGGGTAGGGGAAGTATCCGAAGTAATCGCCACCGACGGTGCGGCAGGGAGCGTTAAAGCCAGCAAGATCAAGGCCGGGAAGTTGCGGGGCAGAGGTTGGCAGGTACTGGCACTGGATTGCGGCAGCTTGATCGAGTTCACGCTGCATGAGTTCGCGCGATTTTTCCATTTCGGCAAAACGCGATTGCTCAATGCGAATGGCGGCGACGTTGGCCATCACGGTAAGCAGATTCAGATCGTCTTTGGTGAACTGGCGGAGGCGGGAGGGGGAATCCACATAGAGAAGGCCCACCATGGTGTCGCGCGTTTGGAGCGGGACAGCCATCAGCGTGCGAATGTTTGAATCGATGAGCGAGCGGCTATCGCGCAGTGCGTCGTCGGCGGAAGTATCGCGGACCAGGAGAGATTCCTTGTTGTGCAGGACGCGGTCACGAACGGAACTGCTGATGCGGAA
>JAYTGM010000363.1:0-4431 GCA_043733425.1 Terriglobia bacterium | reverse complement strand
ACCATCTTCTGGCCAAAGTCTTTCACGGCTTGGCTGCTGCTTTTTTCCGGGCCATCTTACCCAGCGCCATTTCGGTCATTCCGCCGGACGCGGCTTCCATGGCGACCTTAGAATCGATGGTCATGGCCATCTTGCCGCCCAACATCCTGCCGTGATCTATGGTGTCCTGCGCAAATGCGCCTGTGGTGGCTATCACTCCGCAAAATGTTAGTGCTGCCAACTTCCGAATTGTGAATGCCGTTTCGAGTCGCATCCTGCTATAAACTGGTGCAATTCGACAGCCTCAGTTGGTTGTTGCCCGGGCTGTTCCGTGCAGTCAAGATACCTAGCGCAAGGAGGTAACCCAATCTTTATAAGCGTGGCCGCGCTAATTCCGCTGGACCAGTATTTTCGAGAGCCCACCAAGGGCATCCGATAGCTTCCCGACAATTCTACAACCCACGTAATTGCGCCGACCGCACCGTGGCTAAGGCTTGGTTGTAGGACCGGCTGCACGGCAGTTCCAACGGTGCTTCGACCTGCAGTACTTCGAAACGCTAATCGCGAGGAGTCCGCCCGCGAATAAGGCGATGGAACCGGGTTCAGGAGTGGAAGAAACGGTTCCCGGCAAAACGCCAGAACCGGAAACCAAGGTGATGCCCGCCGGAGCGGACAGCGAAGCTGTTAACGTGTGGCTGTAATCGATATTCCATGTGTCACCGGGCAAGATGGTCGAATCTTCCGTCGTAAACAGACCCACGTCGAGAACGAAATTCGAACCTATAGTGGAAAACGGAATGTTAAGTGGAAGCGTTTGGGTCCCGGTTCCGTAGGTGCCGCCGTAACTCAAGCCATGCTGCGTAAAAAAAGGAGCATAGGACATGGTTCCATTTCCAACAACAAAGCCTTCCCCGAAAAGCTGGGTTGTAGTTGTGCCGTCTAAGAAGCCAGGGGCATAAACCGCGAGGACTACGGCCGTTAAGCTCTTCGCGGGGTTGCCCAAAGTGGACGAACCGTTAATCGTAAGATTAACGCCCAGGTTCAAGAGACGGGTGTTCCCTACGGCAGAAATTGAATCCGCGAACTCGGCCAAAGTGAAGGGCGCGTTTTGACCTGCCGAGCCGCCTGGGACATTGCCGGTACTTTGGACGCCGAGTCTGCCGGTGTTGAGATTCGCATAAGCGTAGTTTGCTTCACCCTTGGGATCGGAGAACGTTGAAGTAGCGAACAGACCGTTAGGCTCGTAATCGTTCGATCCATTGATGCTTAGGAGGGCCTGGGTGCTTGTGTAAAAGTTGATTGTCGATGCGCTGGCCGAAATGGAAAGCGTGGCGCACAAGAAAAAAAGGTTAGGGGCGGTAGGCATTGTAGACTTTCCGTTCAATTGACCTAGCGCGAAACAGGCGCAAAGTGAATCACCAGTTTCGACCTGGGGCATGCCCTGGCGGTTTCTATTAGCTGGTGAGGCGTGCACGGCACGCAGGCTGCACCGCAGGGGCGCTCATAATTTCGGTCGCGCCGTCTTCCATTTTCAGACTTTCGAGTTCTACGGTTTTGAGTTTGTTAGCTCTCAGCCTCAAGCCCGGCGTGACTTTTTCGGCTTTTGCATTTTCGCGCGCTTGCAAACGGGGCACCGCCACTTTCTGTTGCCATGACAAAGGTGCTGGTGCCTTTCCTGTTGCATTGCCACCCGGCAGACCTTGCAAGTCATCGTCAGTTACCACCTTAAGCTAGCGGTGGTGAAATCGCGCTTGTCTGTTGGCCGCGTCGACCACGGGATAGAACCCATGTTCAGCAAACATCGGGTTGAAGCGCTCAGCGATTGCGGTGGCGTTCTCTCGCTTGCCCGCGCTATCAGGCATTGCAGTAACGTCTATATCCAGTAAGCGGGTGAGAAATTTTCCGACGCTTTGCACTACCAGCGAAGATGAAACTGATTCTTTGCCTGTTTACCGCTCTTCTCTCAATCGCTTCCGCCGCCACGCCTTCCAAAACGTCCGCGCTTAAGCCGAAGGCCTCCGCAGCCGCTCCCCGCATCAATGATGCCGATCTGGAACGCACCATCCGCGGACGCTTTGCGGAATCGAAGATCGATGAGGACAAGTTTACGGTCCATGTTCAGAGCGCGATTGCGACCATCACCGGCAAGACCAACGTGATCCAGCATAAAGGTGTGGCAACTCGCCTGGCGAAAAGTTCCGGCGCGCTTGCTGTCGTCAACAACATCGAAATCAGTCAGGCCGCCCGTGACAAGGCAGCGAAGAACCTTGCTTCGGGTCGCAAGCGCGCGCAACTGAAGCGCTCGGAAACCGTCGCGCGATCAGAAGCGCGGTAGTTGCTACGTGGTAAATTTGGGACTTGAAGCGTTTCGCTCCGGTTCTCATTACTCCCGTTTTCCTTTGCGGATCTCTCCTTGCGCAGGCACCTGCTTTGTCGCGCGATACAGTCATTGCCACTCTGGACGGCCAGAAGCTGACTTATGGCGAAATTGAAAGTTACCTGGATGCGTTAGGTCCTGAAAAGAAGGCCGCCGCTCTTGCCTCCAGGCGAGATCTGATCCGCCAGTATGCCCTGCAAAAAAAGATTATCGAGCAAGCGGAAAAAGACAAGCTGGATCAGATTAGCCCTTATAAGGAAGCGCTGGAACTGAGCCGCCGGGTTGTGTTGATTGAAGCCGAAATCAACTATAAGACGCTGCACATTCTGGTCACCCCGGAAGACCAGCAGAAATATTACGATACCCACAAAGAACGTTATACCGAAGTAAAACTGCAGGCTTTGTACTTGGGTTTCACCAGCGATGAGGTCGCGAAAGAAAACCCGAAGAAGTACCGCAATCAGGCGCAGACTCAAGCGCTGGCCGCGAAGATCCGTTCCCAGGTAAAAAATCAAACCGACTTCATCAAGGCTGTATCGCAATACTCCGAAGACGAAACTTCAAAGGCCAGAAACGGCGAGTTCGGCACCGTTAAAGCCAGCGACACCGTGCCTTCTGAGGAGGTAAAGAAAATTATTTTTGCTCTAAAACCGGGAGAGCTGACAGAGCCTGTGTTGCAGCAGAATGGTTATTACCTGTTCCGATCGGATTCCATCGGTCTACGTCCATTCGCCGACGTGAAAGATGAGATCTATACCGAGTTAAAAGACCAGCGAAGCCGGGAGTGGATGGACGGTCTGCAAAAAAAATTGAACATAAAAGAAGAAAACGCACAGTTCTTCAACCCGCCAGCACCTCCTGCCAAGTAGTAATCCACAGCCCTTTCGCTTTTTCTTCCCTGCAAAAATCAATACCTAGCGGTGTAGGTTTCACCGCTAGGCTTAGTAGTGTTTCTTAAGTCGATAAAAACGCACAACTTCCCTTAAAATCCCCTTGCAACGGTCTTTGGCTTCTGGCACAATCCCTTGTGTGGACCGTTGGGGATAAGTTGAGGCTAAATCGTGGATGAGCTACTCCAATCCGCTGCTCCAAAGCTTGAAGCTCCCCGCGGCATGCACAACGGGAAGCTTGATGAAAAGGGCAGGCTCAAGCTCCCGGCACAGTTCCAGGCGTTTTTAGAGAAATTTAGCGAAGGCAAGTTTTTTGTAACCTCAACGGATCGCACGACGGCTCAGATCTATCCTATGTCGATTTGGCGGGAACAGGAAGCCAAATTAACGTCAGGTGAGATTCCGGCAAAGATTGCGAAAGAGGTTTTATTCACGGCGAATGACCTGGGGTATGACCAGACCATGGATTCCCAGGGGCGCATTACTTTTAACTCCGAGTTGCGGGCCGAACTCGGCATGGATGACCAGCCGCTGCGTTTGTATAGCGAACTGGGGCACATCCAGATTTTGACGGGCGCGGTTTACGAAGCGCAGAAGCGCGAATCGAAAGCAAACGCTGTTTCGAATCGCGAACTGGCGGAAGGATACGGGCTGAAGTAATGAATGGCCGATCTTCCTTCCCACTATCCGGTCATGCTCGCGGAAACGCTGGAGCACCTGAATATTCAGCCGGATGGGATTTATCTGGATTGCACCGCCGGGTTGGGCGGACATACCGGAGCCATCGCGCGCAAGCTGGGAGCGGGCAAGGTAATCAGTTGCGACCGGGATACGGCGTCGCTCGCCATAGCGCGACAGAACACGCTCGATGTACGGGAGCGGATTCAGTTTTTCCACGCGGAGTTTTCGCGGCTTGCCGCCACCGTGGAGCAGGCCGGCTTCGGGCCGGTGGACGGGTTGCTGGCCGACCTGGGAGTGAGCCGCTATCAGCTCACCACGGCGGAGCGTGGATTTTCATTTATGGCCGAAGGGCCGCTGGACATGCGCATGGATCAGAGCGCGGCGCAATCGCCCACAGCGGACACCTTGGTAAACGAGAGTACCGAACAGGTGCTCGCCGACTGGATCCACCAGTTCGGCGAAGAAAGGAGGGCGCGGAAGATAGCCAGAGCAATCGTTCGATCA
>JAYTGM010000362.1:0-4438 GCA_043733425.1 Terriglobia bacterium | reverse complement strand
AAGCAAAAGTTTCATTAGAAGTAAAGTTTCAGCGCAAACTGGATTTCCCTGGGGTCAGTGATGGTGCTGAATGTTTTGCCGAACGAACCCAGGGAAGCAGGGTTGAAGGTGGAATTCGGGTTATTGAAGTTTGCCCGGTTGAAGGCGTTGAAGAACTCAGAGCGAAACTCAACGCGCGCTCTTTCCCTGAACTGAAAACTCTTGAACAGACTGAGGTCAACATTTTCAAGTCCTGGACCATGAACCACGCGCGGGGCACAATTACCGAAGAACCCGGCGGCGGGCACCGCAAAGGCGGCGGGATTGATGAAGAAGCTGGGGGAACTTCCGCCGGCGAAGGAGGACCGGTCCGTGGTGGCGCCCTTGTAAGGATCACCTATGCAGTTGGCGCGGCTGGCATGGCTGCCACCGCTGGCACTGACGTCCGTGGCAGTGATGGTGAAGGGCGTACCGGTTTGCAGCGCCACAATGGTGTTGAGCTGCCAGCCGCCCAGTATGCGGCTTGCCACACCATCATTGTTCAATACGAGCCCACCTTTTCCAATGGGCAGCGAGTAACTGCTGTTTGCAACAAAACGGTGGCGCACATCGAAGGGCGAATTACTTCGCTCTAAGCCGTAATTGTAGGCGTTGGCCGGGGTGGATCCGCCGGTCAGGTTATCGACAAAGTCAGCTATGTTATGGCTCCAGGTGTAACTGATGCCGAAGGAGAGACCATGCGAGAAGCGGCGGCGCAGGGAAAGCAGGAGCGCGTGGTAATTAGTGTCGCCATCATTGGTGGCATATTCGAGAAAAGCGTGAGTGCCCGTGGTGGCGGTGAGGGTGCTATTCAGGTTCTGGTAGGGGAAGACGGTAAGCGGCTTTCCGGCAGAATCGAAACCTACGACCTGGCCCTGGTTGGCGTTGCGGAGCCGGTTCATCTTGCGCCCCAGGTTACCGACATAGGTTATATCGAGGACGGTGTCCTGAGAGAGTTCTATCTGCGGACCGAAGCTGAACTGATTGACATAGCCGCTCCGCTGGTTTGGATCTTGCGCACGGAACTGGAGGCGTGTGAGATCAAGCAATGAGGAACTGAAAACCGGGAAACCATTCCGTAGTTGAAACACGGGAGTGACGCTACCGGCAGTCTGGATGAGAGACGCATCAATCACCGCTGGGGGGTTGAGTGCAAGCACGCTTTCCGAGCCGATTCTGGCTACATGTTGATAAAACGTTCCAAACCCACCGCGCAGAACAAGGCGTTGCACGGGCTGATAACTGAAACCGAAGCGCGGTGCAAAATCATTCTTATCGGGATGAACCAGACCGCGGGCGAACCAATCGCCATCCTTGGCCGTGATGAAACCGCCACCGTTCGCCGGAGTGAAGTTCGACATCGCATTCTGATGATTCAGGACGGGAGAGAAAAGTTCGTAGCGTAGCCCGTAATTGAGGGTGAGGTTGGGGCGGACGCGCCATGTATCCTGCGCGAAGAAACTGCTTGCGTATTGATAGTTATGCGCCACCGTGGGCGTGGTGAACTGAACGGTGCTGGGGTCGCCGAGAAGGAAATCCGCGCCTCCGAAGCCCACGTCGCCGCTGTAGATTCCGGTGGAGGTGAACTGGCCCTGAGGCGCGGTCAGATCGAGGAAGTTATCGCTGGTATGCCGGTGCTCGTAACCGGCTTTGATGCTGTGGCTGCCTTTGGTCCAACTTAGTGTATCGAGCAACTGCCAGACTTGAGAAACCTGGAACTGCGGCCGGAAGGGGGACGAACCCAGACGAGTGAAGCCGGTGGTGTTGATAGGCGGGATACCTGCGTTGTAAGGTCCATTGGGAATGCCCGTCAAGCCCAAACCTGCCGCCAGCGACTTGCCCGGAGTGAGTCCGACGAAACCGCTGTGGGCATTATCGCGGCTGAAGCCCGCGCGCAATTCGTTCAGAACAGTAGGGGCCACCAGATCTGTCCACGCCACCGCGACGGACTTACCGCGGATGACGTACTGGGTGGAGAAGTTGCCGTTGCCCGCGACGGGGTCGCTGGTCCACGGCGGATCCTGCCGATCCACGGAATAGTTACTGTAACGGGCAAAGATCCGGCTGTTGGAATTGAAGTTATGATCGGCGCGTACATCGAACGTGGTGGTATCGGTCGGGACGGAATAAGGGAACTGGTAATTCGTGCCACCGGTCCAGCTACCCGGTTTACCGAAGTTTGCCACGGCGGAAGGAAGATTCGGGGTTGGATACAGGGCGATGAGTTTTGCCGCCACGGGATCTATGCAGCTTGGGGTAATGATGTTGCCGGAGATGCAGCCGCTCTGCCCCGCAACTTTAGGATCGGTAAGGGTGGGCTTCAGTTCGGTGAAGTTACCCGTTTTCATGAGCGGAGTAGGGACAGTGGAAAGGATAGTGGTGGCTTTGCGGGCTGTGAAATCCTGGGCATCGAAGAAGAAGAACGTCTTGTTTTTAACGATGGGCCCGCCAATGGTCCCGCCATACTGGTTCTGGCTAAAATGTCCGCGGCGCAGGCCGCCGGCGTTATTGAAGAATGTGTTCGCGTCCAGACGGTTGTTGCGGATGAACTCCCAAACGTCGCCATGAATCTGGTTCCCGCCGCTCTTGAGGGAAACGTTAATCACAGCGCCGGCTGAAGTGCCGAATTCAGAGGAGTAAGTGCGGGTTTGCACGCGGAATTCCTGAATAGCGTCCGGTGGTGGCTGCACGGTTTGCACAGAGCCTTCCTGCAGGTTTGTGGAGCCGGAATTGTTATCGATGCCGTCAAGCGAGAAGTAATTCTGCGTCTCCAGATTACCGTTGGAGCTGAAGCGGTCAGGGGCCTGATTGTTGCCGTTAGTGAGGTTCTTTTGGATGCCCGGTTCGAGCAACGCAAGATCGGCGTAGCGGCGGCCGTTGAGGGGAAGATCGCGGATCTGCTTTTCCTGAACTACACCGCCAACATCGGCTGATTGGGTACTTAGCAGCGCCACTTGATTTTCTACTTCCACCACCTCTGAGACTATGCCGACTTTCAGCGTGAAATCGACGGAAGGACGCGACTGGACGTGTAGCTCAATATTGTTTTCCACCTGGGCACTGAAGCCGGGGGCGGTAACCTGCACGGAGTAAGTGGCGGGAGGCAGCGCGGCGAACTGATATTCGCCACCATCATTACTGCTGGTGGTTTTGGAGACACCGTTGGCGGCATTGGTGAGCGTGACGTTGGCCTTCGCGATGGCTCCGCCGCTGGGATCCCGGATGATGCCGACGATTGAGCCGGTATCGATCTGTGCGTTCAACGCGAGCGAGAACAAAGCGACCAGTATCAGAACGGCCGCGTTACGAACTAGCCAGGATGGAGAGTAACTCTTTATCGTCATATCGCCCCTTAAAAACGTAATTGTGTTGAAGGTAACTGTTGTTTCTCCTATTGTCAATCCTGCAAAGTAGAGTGTCGCGGCAAAAATGAATGGGAGCGTGAGGCCGGGGTTGGCGGGTGGGGGTCACGTTAATGGCCGGGTTCGGGGGCTATTGTTCAGGTATCGCTCGGGTGTCTTTCGGGAGTCCTGGAGTGAACCCTTAGGTGAGACACAGCGGAAAGACCCAACAGACCGTTCGATGATTTTTGATTTACTGCAATCTACTGATTGTGCAGAATCGGTGGTGGTTGGTAAAGCGGAAGCAAGCTCTGCTGGAGAGCAACTTGCCAAGGAATAGCCGACCGGAGACTCATCGAAACGATGAATCCGGGAGGGATTGACGTTCCTCCCGGACTCTGAATCCGTTCCGCGGATCGGATCGATAGATCTCCTCATGCCTCAAAAAACTCGATTTTGGGCGCCAGCAGGGAATCCGCTGGAACACGCGCCGCATGGGCTAGTTCGAACTCTTCCGGTGTCTGGTACCCCAACGCGGAATGCAGTCGTTCGCGATTGTAATAGCCGTCGATAAACGCCTCCATATGGATAGTTAAATCAGCCAGATCCCGGTAGGTTTCGCAGTAAATCTCCTCCCGCTTCAAGGTTTTCATGAAGCTCTCGCAAAATGCGTTGTCATACGGATTTGCCGGCTGGCTCATGCTGGAAACGATCCCGCTCGCTTTCAGAAGGTTGACGTATTCCCGACAGGAGTACTGAATACCACGATCGGAATGGTGAACCAGGCCAGGTAACGGACAACGGGTTTGAATCGCATTCCGGAGTGCGGTTACCGCCAGATCCGACCGCAAGCTTCGGCCCAGCGCCCACCCGATTACCCGGCGGGAAAAGCGGTCCAGCACCACCGCCAGATACACAAACTCGTGGGCCAGCCGGATATAGGTAAGATCGGCTACCCAAAGCTGATTCAACCCGTTTGGTTTCATGCGAGCCGCCAGGTTGAGATAAACTTCCTGGCCATGCGCGGAATCCTTTGTCAGCACGTACTTCCTTCGCCCCACCGCCAGCAAATTATCCTC
>JAYTGM010000361.1:0-4440 GCA_043733425.1 Terriglobia bacterium | reverse complement strand
GCATGACGAAGCGAACGCCGCGTTCCACCATGCGCCTGGCAAGGAGGCAGTTGGTTCCGAAGGCTTTGGTGGATTCGTTATCAATACCGTAGAGGTCGCGTGTGGCTTGCGTTTCTTTTGAAAGATCAGTCAGGTCAGGCCCGGCGCTTTGCATACGGAAGGCTAATTCGTAGTTTGCGATGCGCGACGCGATTTCTTCATCGCCGGTAGCTTGAAGATGTTGGGTGTTGAGGTCGCGCAGGACATCGAGGTTGGTGCGTTGTGTTTCCGGGGTGACGCCTTTGGGATTCGAGAGATAGAGGATGGGATCGCTGCCGCTGCGGAACTGTGTACCCGCGTAGGTGCTGGGGAGGAAGCCGGAAGAGAAGTTGGATGCGCCGCCGCTGGTGCCTACACCGGAGCTTAGGACTACAAAGCCCGGGAGATTTTGGGATTCGCTGCCGAGCCCATAGACGACCCAGGAGCCCATGGTGGGGCGCCCGACCTGCGTGGTGCCGCTGAAGAGCAGCAGTTGGCCGGGGTGGTGGTTGAAGGCGTCCGTGTGCATGGAACGGATCAGGCAGATGTCATCGGCACAGGTTGCGGTGTGCGGAAGGAAGTCTGAGATTTCCATACCGCACTGGCCGTGCTGCTGAAATTTGGCCCGGCTGGCGAGGACGCTGGCGGTGGGCTTGATGAAAGCCAGTTTCAAGTCTTTGGTGATGGACTCGGGGAGGGGCTTGCCGTCCCACTTTTCGAGTTCCGGCTTGGGGTCAAACAGGTCTAACTGGCTGGGGCCGCCTTCCATGAAGAGGAAGATTACGTTCTTGGCGGTGGCGGGAAGGGGCGGGAGTTTGGCGAGCAGGGAGTTGGCGGCAGTGTTTTGGGCTGCGTGGCTGTCGCGGGCTAAGAGGGTGGCTAGCGCGGTGGTGCCGAGGCCGCCCGCGCATTCGCGGAAGAAGTTTCGGCGGGATTGGATTTGCTGGAATTGTTGGGGAGTCATGATTATTCTCTGGTGATGAATTCGTCCAGGTTCAAAAGGATCCTGGCTAAATTGGGGAGATCTACGGTCTTCAGGCGCTGGCGCTCGGCTTCCGATGGGGGACGGTTGAGAGCTAACTGGAAAGCCTGGTCGATTGTGCTGACGCGCTTGGCGAAGCTCTCTGCCGCTTCGTAGAAGACGGGGTCGTTCATCAGGTTGAGGGCTTGAAGCGGTGTATTGCTGGATCGCCGTCTGGTGCAGGTGAGGTTGCTATCGGGTTCATCGAAGTTGACCAGGAACGGGTATGGAGTGGTGCGCTGGTAGTGGATGTACAGGCCCCGCCGATAGCGGTCATTGCCGGTGGATTCTTTCCACTTCACGCTGTTTGCGTAACCCAGTTCCGCGACTCCCTTCGGTTGCGGAGGACGCACGCTCTTGCCGCCGATTTCCGGATTGAGCAGGCCACTTACCGAGAGTGCTTCGTCTCTTATGGATTCGGCACTTAATCGTACGCGGGATTGTCTGGCTAACAGGATGTTTGTGGGGTCTTTCTCAAGTAAATCGGGGCGGGTATTGGAAGAGCGGCGGTAGGCGTCGGTCAGGACCATGGTTCGGATCATCTGCTTGGTGCTCCAACCTTTAGCGACGAACTCGGTAGCGAGGTAATCGAGAAGTTCAGGATGAGACGGCTTATCGCCCTGGGTGCCGAAATCTTCCGAGGTGGCGACGATACCGCGGCCAAAGAGTTCCTGCCAGTAGCGATTCACCGCGACACGCGCCGTGAGCGGATTATTGGGGGCTACGATCCAGTTTGCCAGCGCCAGACGGTTCGCTGGGCCGGCTGTTTTCATGGGTGGCAGGAAGTGAGGGGAAGCCGATACTACCGGGGCGCCAGTGCCTTTGTAATCGCCCCTTGAGTGAATGAACGATGCAAGTGCGGCGGGGTCATCTTCCATGACAGGCGCTTGGGCAATTTCGGGAAGCGTTGCATCGAGCGCATCCAGCCTGGTTCTAATTTCTTTCAAACGGGCAGTAAGTTCTTTGTCTTTCGAGTAAATGGGGCCGATGTGACTTACAAAGAATTTAGTAAGCCGGTACGCATCGCGGGGTCTGCGGGAGCCGGAGATGACTTTATCGGCACGATCGAAACCAGCGCGGTATTCGGTGACGTTGAAATCCCAATCGGTGCGCTTGCCTGGGTCCGCGATGGCGGCACGAATTTCGTTCTCCCAAGTCTGTTGGAGGGCCGGAACGCCGTATTCCGTAAGCAGCGCCTCGCGTTTGGCGAGATAGGCGGGCACGGCAGCCTGGTAAGGCGCGTTTTCGCCGGGCATGGGGGCTTCTATTTCGGCCTCTTCAGCGGCATTAAAAAAGCTGAAGATCTGGTAGAAATCGCGGTGGCTGATGGGATCGTACTTATGATCGTGGCATTGGGCGCAGCGTACGGTTAGGCCGATAAAGGTTGTGCTGACGGTGCCGGTGCGGTCCACCAACTGCTCAAACCTTGCTTCACCGCGATCGACGCCGGCTTCACGATTCGTCAGAGTGTTGCGCAGAAAACCGGTGGCGATCCGGGTATCGGCGGTGGCGCCCGGAAGTTCATCGCCGGCTAGCTGCTGGATGGTGAACTGATCATACGGAAGATCGCGATTGAGGGCTTCGATGAGCCATTGACGGTAGCGCCAGGCATGGGGGCGGACGAGATCTTTTTCGTAACCATCGCTATCGGCATAGTGGGCAAGATCGAGCCAGTTGCGGGCCCATTTTTCGCCATAATGCGGGCTGGCAAGCAGGCGATCGACGGCGCGTTCGTAGGCACCGGGTTGGGAATCAGCCAGATAAGCTTCGGTTTCTTGAGGCGTGGGGGGAAGGCCGGTTAGATCGAGCGAGAGGCGGCGGAGGAGTGTGCGGGGCGTGGCTTGGGGGGAAGGAGAAATGTGTTCCGCTTCCAGGCGCGCGAGGAGAAAGCGATCAATTGCGGTGCGGCCGGCGTTGGCGGGTACAGGGGGATGCTTGACGGGTTCGAAAGCCCAGTGTTTGTTGAAGGTTGCGCTAGCGGGCCACGGGGCACCGGCTTCGATCCAGGTCTTGAGAGTGGCGATCTGATCTGCCGTGAGCGGTGCGCCTACGGGGGGCATGAGCGACTTTTCCTGGCCGGAGACTTTGCGGAGCAGGAGACCGCTTACGATGACGTGATCGGCGGCAGCGCGCGTATCGAGCCGCAGGTTGGCCATGTGGGCGCGTTCGCCGTGGCAGGAGATGCAACGTTGAGCGAGGATGGGCTGAATGTCGCGGGCGAACTCAATGTTTGAGAGAGGCGCGGCCAGCAGAGGCAGGGTGCAGAGGAAGAGCGTTAATGCTTTGAGAAACAAAAGTTTGGCCGCCTTGCCCCTGATTATATCCAACCTTGCGAGCTAGCCACGCGCCTGCACTGCATGTAAATCAAATTGTAAATGGCCGCTGATGGCATCCTGACGGCGGATGGCCTGTTCAATTTGAGCGGTTGTGGAAACGAAGCCAAATTCGGCGGGATTGAAGAAACGCCCCTTTTTTATGTGCAGCTTACGGATGGCGGTGGCTTGCGAAAGCTCCTCTTTGAGTTGTGCGCGGCGGAGGGCTTGCGTTTCGCGAAGCTGATTCAGGGTGGATTGGAACTGCCGGTTGATGCGCTGTTCGTGAAGACTCAGGATTTTGAGTTCTTCAAGGTTATCGCGCAGGGATTGAGCGGCCGCGAGGGCGGTCTGCATTTCATCTGCGTGCGGGCCATCGCCAACGTCGAGCTTAGGCGCGTTTTGTTCGTGGCCGAGCGCGAAGAGGCTGGCTTCGAGGGCGCGGAAGCGGTTGAGGCGCCATTGGTGATCTGCAACGGATTGTGCGAGTTGGGATTCAAGGACGCCTTCGGGGCGGAGATCATTCACTAGATCGCGTACGAAGGTGATGTATTGCTGTAGGTCTTCGCCGGGAAGCACGACGACTTGAGCCGTGAGGCCATGCCGAAGAGCATTGAGGGAAGCTTTTTTCTTGCCGGCTTCCGAGCGGGGACCGGTGGAAAGTTTCGCGTTGCGCTGATTGGCGGCGAGTTGAAGCGGTGAAGTTGCCATGACGTGCGCATTGTTGCATGAGGAAACAAGCTGATTTAGTGGCTGCGTAATGGAATGTTGAAGTTACGGGAGTTTTGGAGATGTGATCGGGTTTTGTAGATTAGAAGCAGCCGAACTCACGATCGTTTTGGTGGTTCGGGTGATCCGCTCGGGTCCTGCTTTTGCGCCGTTTACCTGCAAGACATATTCAGTGATGTGGACGATGCTTTCATTGCCGGTGAGGGCGGCCCTCCTCAAACGAGAACTTGGCCTCTTGAAAGCGAGCTACAAGCTGGGCAGCGGTCTTTGATCCCCAGTGCTGGAGGAATGCGTTACCGGCGGGACGCGGTCATTGTAGTTCTTGATGAACTGCCGATCGGCGGATGTTGCTCCCGTTTT
>JAYTGM010000360.1:0-4454 GCA_043733425.1 Terriglobia bacterium | reverse complement strand
TGGAAAATGGCCTGCTTCATCTGCGCCTCAGTGAAACAAGTTTGGCACTGCGAGCCAAGCTCGACGATTTTCTGCCTGATCACGGACACCTCATGCACCTTTTCATCGTGCGCATGCCGCAGATGGAACGCATGTGGCACCTGCATCCCGAATTCGCCGGGAACGGGGAATTTACTCAAGCTCTGCCGCCCATGCCCGCTGGCTCTTACAAGTTGTTTGCCGATGTTGTTCATGCCAGCGGCTTCCCGGAAACGCCAGTTGCCGATTTCACTCTGCCAGCCGCTGTCGAAGGTAAGCCCATCACGGGAGACGATGCTGAAGGCTCTGCGCCGCCGCTTTCCGCCTTCGCTCCGGAACGCATCGTCTTTCCCCTCCGTTACGGTCACCGTATGGTTCGTCTGAACGCGGCTGGCCCGATCTTTACAAAAGACATGCAGCATCTTGCCTTCGAAGTTCAAGACAGTGCCGGCCATCCCGTGGCGGATCTGGAGCCTTACATGGGCATGGCGGGACACGCGGAGGTCCTGCTGGCCGATGCTTCCGTCTTCGCTCATGTCCATCCGTCCGGCACCGTGCCGATGGCCTCGCTTGCCTTGACTGCCGAATCGAAGAGCATCGCATCCGGTCACCAATCCATGCACCACATGCAAGGCGCTTCTCTTCCCGCTCAACTCTCGTTCCCGTTCGGCTTCCCTAAAGCGGGCCGCTACCGCATGTTCATCCAGATGCAACGCGCCGGTCTGCCGGAAACCGCATCGTTCGATTTCACCGTGCAAGATCGCGCGCAATAGCTTTATACCCTGTTACCCGGCAGCATAGATAATGGTTCCTTGCGCCCCTTTGCGGATAAAACTGTTTTGGTCACAGGTGCTGGGCGCGGAATCGGAAAGCGGTTCGCTTTAGGCTTGGCGGGTGCAGGTGCCTGCGTTGGACTGCTCTCACGGTCTAACGCCGAACTCCACGCGGCACAGCTGGAAATTGAACACGCCGGCGGCCGGGCCACCGCTCTCCCCGCCGATGTCCGAAATTTTGAGCAGGTCGCAGGTGCAGTCGAGACCATGCTCCAGACCTCCGGTCCTGTGTCCATTCTGGTTGCCGCGGCAGCCCTGCAAGGGCCGATTGGACCCTTCGCGGAAAGCGAGCCCTCGCAATGGCGCGACACCATGGAAACGAACATTCTGGGCGTCATGAACTCCATCCGCGCTGTTCTGCCCGGCATGATAAAACACCGGTCCGGCAAAATCATCGTAATCACCGGCGGCGGTGCCGCCACCGCCCGGCCCAACTTCGCACCCTACGCAGCCTCAAAAGCGGCAATCGTCCGCCTGGTGGAATCCATTGCCGGCGAAGTGGACGGCGCGAATATCCAGATCAACAGCTTTGCGCCCGGTGGATCTTACACCAGCATGACCGATGAAATTCTGCACGCAGGAAGCCTGGCGGGAGATCAGGAAGCGGAAGACGCGCGGCAAGTCCGCTTGAGCGGCGGCATTCCCGCTGAGCGCCAAATTGCCGCCATACTTTTCCTTGCTTCTGACCGGTCTAACCACATCAACGGCAAAATGCTTCACGTGAATGACGATCTAAAACGACTGGAGCAAGGCAGCTTCCGCCCTGATACCTACACCCTTCGCCGCCTCAAGAATTAGAGGGCGGGCTTGCCGTTGGCTACCGGCAATGAAATAATCTTGCCTGAGAACTCTCGCGTGAAAATTCATCGGCTCTTTGTATCTGTTTCTTTTGCGTTACTGCTGGTTTCCAGTCTTTCCGCCCAAACTCCGAAGCGCAAAAAGCTGCTTGTCATCGGCGAGGTGAAAGGATTCCAGCACGATTCTGTCTCGCACGCGATGGCGATGTTCGACAAGATAGGGAGTGAATCGGGCCTATTTGACGCGTTCCTGCGTACGGACACCGAACTCATCACGAAGAAGAAACTCGACAAAAACGCCAAGAATCTCGATTACTTCGACGCCGTCGTGTTCTATACAACCGGCGAACTCCCGCTGAACGAAGAGCAAAAGAGCGCGCTGCTCTCCTTCGTGAAACAAGATGGCAAGGGTTTTTTAGGCATGCACAGTGCCACGGACACGTTCTATCAATGGCCCGAATACGGAGAGATGATCGGCGGGTATTTCGACAATCACCCCTGGCACAAAGAGGTAAAGATCAATATCGAAGATCACGCCTTCCCGGCTACTAAGCACTTTCCCGATAGCATCAGCTTGAACGATGAAATTTATCAGTTCCGGAATTATTCCCGTAAAGATGTGCGGGTCTTGATGAGCCTCGATACCTCCTCTGTCGATATGACAGACAAACGTATCAAGCGCACCGACAAAGACTTCGCTGTAACATGGGTCAAAAATTATGGGAAAGGGCGTGTTTTCTACAGTTCCCTAGGTCACGAAAATATGGTGCTTGACCGTAAAGACATCCAGCAAATGTGGCTCGAAGCCATCAAATGGGCCATGGGCTTAACCCCGGGCGACGCAACGCCGAAAGGCGATCGGGTTACCAATTAATGCGCCTCCTCTTTCTGTTTCTTCTGCTTGCCTCACCCGCCTCGGCATGGTGGTGTGAAGGCCACGAAGTGATCGCTCTCATTGCAAAAAATCACCTGACCCCCGCGGCTCTTGCCGGAGTCACAGCCCTCTTGCAATCGCAACCGATCGGGCCCGAAGTTCGGCGTTTCTGCCAAAATCGCCCGGATGACTTAATGGCCGATGCTTCTACCTGGGCAGACGACGTGAAGAAGGCGGAACAAACCGGCACCTGGCATTACATGGATATTCCGTTGGGCCAGAAGCATGGCGAAATTGAGCAATGGTGCAAGCCGGTTGGCCCACAGGATAACGGCAAAGATCGAACCGGGTGCATTCTTAGCGCCCTCCGCTACAACCTCAACATTCTTCATAACGATAAAGAGAGCGACGCGGAACGCGCGAAAGCTCTGCGCTATCTGATCCACCTGGTGGGCGATTTGCACCAACCCCTGCATACCACCGCGAACAACGATCAGGGCGGAAATTGCACGGCGATTCAATTCTTCTCCGATGCGAAAATCACCAACTTGCATAGCGTCTGGGACGGAATGATTTTCAACCGCGATATGGTCCCGCAAGGTGCCTCATTGCCGGAAGTGGCGGGCACGCTGGACCGCAAGTTTGAGTCAAAACTCCACCATTGGACCAAGCAGGGAATCAGTTTCGATAAATGGGCGATGGAAAGTCATGAGCTCGCTCAAAAATATGTTTATGGCAAGCTGTTGCCCAAGGTTGTGGCGGAGCCTTTTAACGCGGACGTCCGCTGCAAAAACCATTCGGATGAGTCACTGGCTCTGCACCTTCAGATAAACGCCGCATATCAGGAAGAAGCCGCGCCCATCGTGGAAGAACAAATCGCCAAGGCCGGGTACCGCCTTGCTGAAGTTCTGAACCAGGTTTGGTAAGCATTCTTTGAATCGGTTATACTTTTCGTTAGTTAGGCCCAAGTGGCGGAACTGGCAGACGCGCTACGTTCAGGTCGTAGTGAGGGCAACTTCGTGGAGGTTCGAGTCCTCTCTTGGGCACCATTCTTTTAACAACGGGCGAAACGTCTAAACGGCGCTTCGTCCGTTTCTGTTTTCTCCTGGTCTAAAGTTTGCCGTCTCGCCCGCCGATAGGTGGGAGTGATAAGAAAACTTTGCACTGTCTGCTTTTTTTCAGGCCTGCTCGTGTCATCCGCGCTTGCCTCAACCATTCAAACCACATTCACCGGGGTAAATGGGGAAAACGCTTTCGGCTATTACATTGGCGAATACTTCGGGAAACTGGAAAGCCAGAACGTCTCTCTTTTCTGTGACGATTTCGCCAATGAGGTCAACTTCGGCCAAACCTGGATGTCGAATCTGAGCAAGATCACCACCGGGTCCGATTTAAGCCAAACCCGCTATGGCGACGTAAAAAAATCCGCGCTTCTTTATCAGGAAATTGCATGGCTCGACACGCAGTTCGGCCAGCAGCCCACCGCCCAATGGGCCGATATTCACGCCACCATCTGGCAGATCTTCGATCCCGCCGATGCGCCGAAGCCTTCCTCTGGACACTGGCTGGAATTGGCCCAACAAAACTACAGCAAGCTCGATTACGAAAATTATCGCGTTGTCACCAACGTGGCTCCGGTTTATAAGACGGGTCAAGTGCAGGAATTCCTCACCATCTTGCCCTCCACGTCCTCGTTCGTTTCCAGTTCCTCGCCCGCGCCCTTGGCCACGCCGGAGCCTGGCACCGCCATCCTGATGGGGTCCACCGTTCTGCTGGCGGCCTTCGTGTTGAAAAAGGCACACGCCAAAAAGCGGCTGGCACCGTAGCAGCGCCTTCCCGCTCCTGCAACGTTTAAGATGGGACCGGAGACGTCCATGTCACTCAATCTCATCAAAGACATCAAATCTGCTCTTGCGAACCTGAACCCCACTG
>JAYTGM010000359.1:0-4459 GCA_043733425.1 Terriglobia bacterium | reverse complement strand
TAGCCGTTACCCATGTTGGCTCGCTTTGCCGGAAGTACGGTCCCGTCTGGCGCAATCCCGGAGAGCCTTGGGAACGTGACTCAGCCTGCAAAAGTATCCATGAGCCCGGGTGCGGTCGTTTACCGGTTTCGGAAGACGTTCGAACATGGCGTTGTTAACGCCTATTACCGCGACATCATCCGGCCCCGGATTCTGAAAACACGTCCGGTACGTCTATCCTCTTCGGACGGTACTTGCGAGATTCACGTCTTAACCTCGGCCAAAGATTGGCTGAACCTGGTTTGGACCCTGAAAACTTTTTATCATTTTTCAGGCCGGAACTACGGGCTTTGCATTCATGATGACGGCACACTGACACCGAAAGTATTAGCGGTGTTGCAACATCATTTCCCCTCCGCACGTTTTATCCTGCAATCCGAAGCCGATGCGGAAATTTTAGCGGAACTCGCACGGTTCCCCCGGTGTTTGGAATTTCGCCGCACGAATACCCTTGCAATGAAGCTGTTCGATTTTCTTCATTATTTGAAAACCGATCGTATGCTGCTGATCGATAGCGATATTCTTTTTTTCTCCGAACCTACTGAATTGCTAAGGCGCATTGAGGACCCGGAATACCATCTTAATTCCGTTAACCCGGATGTGAGCAGTGCATATACGGTGACAGCTTCTACTGTCCGGGAGCAGTTTGGTTTCGAGTTACTTGCCGATTTCAATGCAGGATTAGGATTGATTCAACGCAACTCCTTGCCGTTAGACTGGATCGAAGAGTTTCTTTCCTTGCCCGATATTCTAGGGCATAGTTGGCGGATAGAGCAGACTTTGTTTGCGCTTTGCAGCTTTCGATACGGAGCGGAATTATTGCCTGAGGAGTATCGAGTAAAGCTGGATGGTGAGACCCGCTCCTCCTGTAAACATTACGTCGGTCCGATCCGGCATCACATGTATGGGCAAGGCATACCCCGTCTATTGCGCAACGGTTTTCTTGAGGCGGTCAGCAGATGAACATAAAATCTATCGCCAGGCGCATCTTCCATGCCACACCGATCGGACGCAAATGGACTGACGCTCGCAACCTAACAAACCGGCAGCGTGACTGGAGCACCGTCCACAGCTCCCGATTCGGCCGGACTGAGTTCTCCATATTCACCACCGTAGGCCTAGGCGATGTGATGGTCGCCCAGCAAGTTTGCCAAGAGTTTGTAACTTATTGCGAGCAACACGGTGACCCACAACTCGGCCGAATCGTAATTACCGCGGGGGCTTGGCCGAAAGAATTCCCGGTTGCAGTCGGCGATCACAATATTTACTGGTGGTGGTCAATGAATGGGCAGGACGACTGGCTGGAGACGTACTTGGCCGCGGTCAATATAAAACCCGATGTGGTGGCATGTCTTTCCTCCTGGTGCATAAACTACGCCCGGAATTTGGGCTGCCGCACCTTGTATCTTCCGCTGGCTGTAGGAGAAAGTTTTCAGCCCCTTAATCAATTGCGCACCGGTGTTGGTTTCGCCGGCTCGAAAGGGCACAAGGATTCCCCACAGGTGGAAGCTATTTTGGCCCCGTTCATGGACCAGCCCGGTTTTGAATGGGCCAATGTCAACACTCCGGGACAGCTAAGCGCGTTTTACAACCAGAAGCAACTCACGCTCGGTATGACCGAGATTTATCAGGAAAAGACAGGTATGGTGAATAACCGCGTGTTTGAAGTTCTCGCAACCGGCACGCCGTTTATCATCCACCGCCATCGCGCACTGGAGGAAGTCCTGGAGCATGACTTTCCTTATCAATCCGACAGCGCCGCGCAAACCCGGCAGTTATCGGAAGAAATCTTTGCCGATTACCCCAAGCATCTTGAAATTTTTGAGCACTACCAACGGATTGTAGATTCGAAGCATCGATACCAGCATCGGCTCGGTACCCTGCTTACCTTTCTCTCCCAACGAGGCTAAACAATTCATGAAATACGTGATTAGCGGCATTGCCGGCTTTATCGGCTCCAACTTGGCGGACCGCCTGTTGCGCCATGGCAATACGGTTATCGGGCTCGATAACCTGGGCCGAAAGGGAACTAAGGAAAATATTAAACGCATTCGTTCAGCCGGAGGAGAACTCTCTTTCCATCAGGGAGATATTCGCGACAACCGCTTCCTTTGTGAACTGTTCGCGCAACACCGGAATGCGGAGCCGTGTTTCAACTGGCTGGGCAGGTTGCTGTTGCCACTTCATATGGAAAGATGGACGACCTTCTGAATGGCCTGAACACCGATACTTTGCAACGGCTTCTAGGATAGCGCCACTGTGCCAACCGACTCCCGCACAAGACCAGGTCTTACTTGTTCCGTAGTGATAGCCACACGGAACAGGCCGGAGCCCATTCGGGACACCCTTCTTAGCCTAAACCGGCAGACCACTCTGCCCACTATAGGCATAGTGGTGGATTCCTCTGACGATAACCAGACGGAACAGATTGTGGCTGGGCTGGAAGCATCTTTGAAATTCCCTGTGGTCTATCGCCATACGGAAATCAAAAGTGCTGCCAGACAGAGAAACTTAGGAGCGGATCTGGCTGCCAGCGACATTCTTTTGTTTATGGATGACGATCTCGATCTGGAGCCGGATTGCATCGCGGAATTATTGAACGTCTTCAAAAACGATTCTCTGCGGGAAACGGGCGGAGCCAGCGCCACCATTACGAATCAAACTTACAGCGACCCCAAAGGCCTGAACCGCCTTCTTTTAGGATTCTGTCTAGGGCAGTGGCATGGCAGTTACGCGGGCAAACTTCTAGGCCCCGCGGTAAACTTTCTGCCCGAAGATCTTCCCGATACCGTTCAAGAAACCGATTGGCTTCCTTCCACCTGCACCGCGTACCGGAGAGAAGCTTTTCTGCAACACCGATTTTCCGAATTCGAAGGGTATTCTTTTGCTGAAGACGTGGATATCTCTTCCCGTATCGCCAAACTGTACAAGCTGGTGAATACAACGCGGGCGCGCGTTTTTCACCACGATATGGGGAAAGGCACTCATCGGGATTGGCAGGCTTTAGGCAAGAGCATGGTGGTGAACCGGTATGGGATTATGACCCGGACTATGGGCCGCACGCGCCTGCTTGATCACCTCCGGCTGTTCTGGTTTGAAATGGTGTACAGTTCGCTTACCTGGTTAGCAGCGGGCGCAAGTGGGCAACGGTTTCTTTTGCTATCCCGTTTATTACGTGGAAAGACTGCGGGATTTGCCTCAGTATGGCTTCCAACCGCGAGAGAATAGGTCTTGCATCTGCAGCCGGAATCTTCTTACCCGCTAGTTTCGATCATGATCGCGACGAAAGATCGCCCGGACGATCTGCGCCGCACATTATTCGAACTCTCAAGGCAACAATACAAACCGCTTGAACTGGTGGTAATCGACGATGGATCTTTTGTCCCCCTCGAGTCCATCGTGCGGGAACACTGGCCTGAGGCGAACTATATCCGCCGGAGCGAGAGTGCGGGCCAGTGCCGCCGCAGAAGCGAAGGGTTTGAAATTGCGCGCGGCGAGTACATCCTGCAGCTCGATGACGATTCCCACCCCGTTCAGGCAGAGGCCATCTCTGAAGCTGTGCGCGTGATGCAATCGAACCCATCTTTTGGTGGTCTGAGTTTTTATATATTCAATGGTCCGCAACTTCCTGAGAAGCTGCAGGAGGCCCAGCCGCAATATCATGCTGCTTTTGTGGGGTGCGGCGTTATGTTCCGGACCACCGCCGTGCGCCAGGTAGGAGGATACCGGGAATTTTTTGGGAACGAGTGGGAGGAAGAAGAACTCGGCCTTCGAATGCTGGCGGCTGGATGGGTGATCTATTTCTTCCCCGCCCTGGTCATTCATCACCATGTTTCCGTGCGCAACCGCAAGCAGGAACGCACCTGGATGCGCCAGATCCGAAATAAACTTTGGGCTATCGTGATGAACACCCCGGCAGGGCGGTTACCGCTCGAGGTCTCGTGGGTAATTCTGGTCGGCTTCTTAGATGCGATCAGGCTGTTTCGTTTTAAATCCTATTTCACGGCCCTGATTCAATTCGCCGGAGGGTTCAGGCGTGCGCTCCGTCTGCGCAAGCCCATGCCTGAGCTTGCGCTGCGCCGCTACGACGCAATGCGGTTTTCAGGAATTTTTACAGCTCAAGATTACTCCTCTCCTCCGCCCCGCAGCAACCAGGCAGTCTGGCGATGGTTCACGAAATCGTGGCTAAACCGAGCCCGGCAGAGAAGCGTGTGGGACCGCCGGCCGGGCGATATAGGCGGAAGCCCCACGGTTGGCTTTGCTCATCAGTATGAGGCGAAGCCCGCTGCGGATACTGAACCGTAAATGCAGTCCGTGCTCCTATCGAACATCCCGCATTACCATCATTTGGCGGAAGCGCTGCATGGAGCGGGAATGCTCAAGCGATACATCACAGCATCCGCTTTAATCGGTGAAGAGC
>JAYTGM010000358.1:0-11697 GCA_043733425.1 Terriglobia bacterium | reverse complement strand
AGTAATTTAGGGTTCAAATGTCGGGAATGTCGGGTTTTTTTAGAAGAGGGGAGCGCGCTACAGAATTGCAGAGAGCGTTGAGGCGTTTTTGCAGAGATAAGTCTTGGACGCCAGTTGTACTCCAAAAGGAATATTTGGAGTACAACTGGCGGTAAGTCTATGAGGAATTGTGGTCGGGCTGGGGAGATTTGAACTCCCGACCTCTTGCACCCCAAGCAAGCGCGCTAGCCAGGCTGCGCTACAGCCCGAATCTTTTTTAGTTTACACGTTTTTTCAGATCCTCCCGCAATTCACCGATAGAAGTTTCCAGTTGCGCCAGTTTTGCGAGCAACTCGGACTGTTCCCGGTCTTCCGCATCGGGCTTCTTTCCCTTGATAAAAAACCCGCCGCCGGCTTCAATCGTACAGTTCGCTACCTCTTCGAACTCATCGAACCCTTGGCGGTGAATTACGGTAAGGAGGTCGGATTCGGTCATCAGCTCCTTTCTCATTCCGTCCCGGTTCAGCTCTCCATTAGTAATCAAGCGGGTGGGTGAACCGCCCAGTGCTTCCTGCAGTTTCTTGTGCCGGAACAGGAAGCGTACAACAATGTAGTTGATCCCGAACAGAGAGAGGGCACCCAGCACACCCCCGGTGATGGAGTTGTCGTCTCCGATGATGGCGTTTTGAACGGTATTCGAAACGGAGAGGAGCACCACAAGATCGAAAGGATTTAGCTGAGCGAGTTCGCGCTTGCCGAAAATACGGAGCAGCACAATGATGGCGAGATAGACCAGCACCGGACGCGCGATCTTTTCGATGATGGGCGATTTCAGGTGGAACATGCTGTCGAGCAGAGGCGCCGCGTTCGGGAAGTCCATGGGTGCGATTATCGTTTAACTTTAAATTGCAAAGTAGTTTGCAATTGTTAATATTCCGGTCATGGGTTCTGTCCGGCCAATACGTGAAACACCGGGTCCGCCTTCCCAGGCGATCACAATCTTCGATTCATCCGCCGAACCATGGAAAATTCATGGCCTTCACGGCGGTGCCGGGCTGGGGCGGTGTGGCGTTGAGAGTGAGTGCTTTAGTGGCCGCGCTTTGGGCCGGCATGCAAGCGAATGCAAATGCCTGGCTTACGGTCTGGCTATGTGAGGCCGCTCTGGCACTAGTGCTGGGCGTGGGTACAGCGTACCGGAAGGCTGCGGGCATGAGCGAACCTGGCTTTGCCCGTCCGGCCCGAAAATTCTTCTTGGCGCTGCTGCCTTCGGTTCTGGTGGGCGCGATTCTTCTCCACACATTGGTAAGAGCGGGACTGGTGAGAGATCTGCCTGCCGCATGGCTGCTGATTTATGGAATGGGAGTGCTGGCGGGCGGTGTTTGCCCCGGCGGCGTGGGGGAATGCACTTCTCGCGCTGTTCGGGGGTGGTGCAAATCTTCTTCGGCATAGTGATCGCAAGGAGGTTCGGTGGCTAAGAGCAACGCGGCAGGGAAGGATGAATTGGTTTCGCCGAAGCTGGACCGGCTGATTCATGAGCGGCTTCGCCTGCGGGTATTGAGCGCGCTGGCAGTGAATGAGAGCTTGACGTTTATTGAGTTGAAGAAGCTGATGGAGACCACGGACGGCAACCTGAGCGTGCATGTGCGCAAGCTGGAAGAGGCCAACTATGTGACCTGTACCAAGAGATTTGCACAACGCGTGCCGCGTACTGAGTATCGCCTGACGCCGACGGGCCGGAAGGCGCTCGAACGGTACCTGGATGAAATGGAAGCACTGATCCGCCAAACACGAAAAGCCTAAATGCACACGGCACTAACGATAGATGGAAATGGGAGGTGGACGGAACGACGCTGCCTTCCGCGCGTTCCGCCGGCTGCGGGTCACAGCCGGGGCGCGGAAGCGGCGCGGCGCGTTGTGGAGCAAGCCGCTGGTTTAGGCATTACCACTCTGACGATGTCCGCAATCTCCTCTGACAACTGGACCCGCCCGCGGGCGGCGCTTTTGCGCAGCATCGGCAAAACTGAAGGCACGACTCAGCATGGAGCGCGGCTGCATTTGCGAATGGCCGTGGACTATTCCGGGCACCATTACATTTCATCGGGCGAGGTTGGTCCCGACGTGGATTTGCTGGTACGCACCGGCGGTGAACAGCGGCTCTGGCCTGATTACATAAGCGCGGGCCATGGCTTGGTTTCGCGCACGCAACCGGAAATTCGGCGGTTTGGGACAATATAGAATTACGAATGAAAAAGCGGGGGATGTTCCTCACGTTCGAGGGGATAGATGGCTGCGGTAAGACCACGCAACTACGGCTGCTGGCCGCACATTTGCGCGAGCACGGTGTTTCCGTTGTGGAGACGGTGGAGCCAGGGGGAACAGAGATCGGGATGCAGATTCGCCGCATTTTGCTTGACCCCGCGAGTGCCGGATTAAACGCCCGGGCCGAACTGCTGCTTTACTTCGCAAGCCGGGCTCAAAACGTGGAGCAGGTGATTCGTCCTGGGTTGGAAGAAGGCGCCATGGTTTTGTGCGACAGGTTTACGGATTCGACGCTAGTGTATCAGGGCTGCGGCAGGGGGTTGGAAACAGAACCGATTCTCACTTTGGACCAACTGGCGTGCGGCGGCCTGACGCCTGATCGTACGATTCTGATTGATATCGATGTGACCGTGAGCCGCGAGCGCGCATCTACCAGAAACGGGAAAAGCGGCTCGGGTGAAACGCGGATTGATGATGAATCCGCAAACTTCCATGCGCGGGTTCACGAAGGTTATCGGGCACTGGCGCGAAAGCATCCTGAGCGGATCCGCGTGGTGAACGGCGCGGAACGGGTTGAGGCGGTGGCCAAGCTGGTGTGGGAACAGGTGGTGCCGCTTGTTCGATAATTTCTGGGGCAATGCTCATGCAGTGCGTGCACTGGAGCGTATGGCCGCGAGCGGTCGCATTCCGCAAACGTTATTGTTCGCCGGGCCTGAAGGTGTGGGCAAAGCAACGCTGGCCAGGCGTTTTGGCGCACTGCTGATCGGGTCAGGTGAGCGGATTGAGCGGGATGATTTAAGTTTGCCGGGGAATTGCGATCTGGTTCAAGCGCGCGAGAAATGGACGGCGGAAAAGCGTAATGAAGACCCGCTGCTCTTTGCTTCGCATTCCGATTTTGTGACCTTCGCGCCTGATGGCCCGCTGCGTCAGCTATCTCTGCCGCAAATGCGCCTGCTGAAGGAGCGCGCGCCGTTTAAGCCGCTGGCCGGGTCCCGGCGCATTTTCCTGATCGATCATGTGGACCGCGCAGGTGACAATGCGACCAATTCACTGCTGAAAATTTTGGAGGAGCCGCCGGAGCATCTGCTCCTCATCATGACGGCGGAAAACCCTTACGATCTGCTGGCCACCATTCGTTCGCGCTCCGTGATTCTGTCGCTTTCGCCTTTGCAGCCGGAGGAGATGCAGCAGTTTGCAGTAGCGCGAAAGATGGAGCAAGCCGAGAAGCGCATCGCTCTTTCAGGCGGCAGCCCGGGTGTTGCATCGTCGCTCGACCTGGGGCTGCATGAGAAGCGCCGCGCGGCGATGCACGCCCTGTTGAAATCCGCTGCCGGGCTGGCACCATTTGCCGCGTGGGTGCCTTTTTCTGAGGCTCTGGGGCGAAGCAAGAGTGAAAAGCTGGAGTTTTATTTAAAGCTGCTCTACGATTTGCTTCGCGATGTGATGATCCTGCTCTACGGCGGACGTGAAATCCGAAATTTCGATTTGAGGCGGGATTTAGAAGCGGTGGCGGCGCGCGTGGACGGGCCGTGGATCGTGCGGGCTGTGAAGAAGACCGATGAAGTGGCGATGCTGCTGCGGCGCAATATTCAAAAGACTATCGCCCTTGACGATTGGATATTAAGCTTGCGGGTATGACGCCTTACGGCCCGGAGACCAGGGGCGAGTGAGCGCCGCCTTAGTATTTCTGATGTTGCTCGCGCGGCATCCGCTGACTCCTTTGAATGAAGCCGGCCTTGATCGCGTGATCCATTCTGAAAAGGGCAAAGTGGTTGTGGTGAGTGTCTGGGCAACCTGGTGCGTGCCCTGCCGGGAAGAGATGCCCCTGCTGATAAACCTAACTACGCGGTTGTCATCGAAAGGCGTCGCGCTTGTCCTGATTTCCGCGAACGATCCTGATGAGGAACAAGCGGCCCGAAGGTTCCTGGACAGCTTGCAAGTGAAGCGCAAGTCTTACATCAGAAAAACGACGGAAGATCAAAAATTCATCGATTCTATTGATCGGAAATGGAGCGGTGCCCTGCCGGCAACTTTTGTGTATGACCGTTCAGGGAAGCGTGTGCAATCGTTTTTCGGAGAGCTTTCCATGGGGCAAGTGGAAGAAACTGTTTTGGATCTTACGCGCGTACCCCAGTAACCTCGGCTAGCAAATTGTAAAACGCCGGGAAGCTGACGCTTGCTGCTTCGGCACCTTGAATTTCGCTGGGACCATCGGCGTGCAGCGCGGCTATAGCAAAGGCCATGGCGATGCGGTGATCCCCGAAGGAATCGAAATGGGCAGCGCGGAATTTCTGGCGGCCGGGGATGTACATGCCGTCCGGGGCTTCTTCCGCTTCAATGCCCATGCGGCGCAGATTATTCAATACGGTTTCGATACGGTCTGTCTCTTTCACGCGCAGTTCTTTCGCGTCTCGCACGGTGAGGCCCTCTTCGCTGGCCGCGCCCAATACGCAGAGAACCGGAATTTCATCAATTAGCACAGCTGCTGTTTCACCTTCAATTACGCCGCCGCGAATGGGCGCGTGGCGCACGTGAAGGTCACCAATCAGTTCACCGTTAGTTTGTTCCAGGTTGACGACTTCGAGAGATGCACCCGCGGCTAAAAGAAAATCGAGCAGGGCAGAGCGGGTGGGGTTCAAGCCGACGCCTCGCAGGAAGAGGTCGGAACCCGGCACCAGGAGGGCGGCAACCAGGAAGAAGGCGGCGGAAGAGAGGTCGGCCGGTACCAGAAGTTCGCGGCCTTCAAGCGCCGGACGGCCTTCAAGGGTAATCACTCGGGATTTTGTCTGGATATTGGCACCGAACTCGCGCAGGGCGATTTCGGTGTGATCGCGGGAGCGGACCTGTTCCCGAACCACGGTCTGGCCTTCCGCGTACATGCCCCCAAAGAGCACGCAGGTTTTGACTTGAGCACTGGCTACGGGCAGCGTGTAATCGATCGCATGGAGAGCGCCGCCTTGAATTGTCAGTGGCGGGAATTTGTTGTCGCGTGCTTCAATATGCGCTCCCATTTGCCGAAGGGGGTCCATGATGCGGCCCATTGGTCTGCCGGAAAGCGATTCGTCACCGATCAGGCGGCTGCGGAACGGCTGGGCCGCAAGAGGGCCCGCCAGCATTCGAATGGCTGAGCCGGAGTTGCCGCAATCGAGATCGGCTGCGGGCGCGCGCCATCCATCCAGACCCTGACCGTTGATCGTCACGTTCAATGTGTCCTCGGTAATCTGAAGACCGAGTGCGCGGAGGGCGTTCAGAGTGGAATGGCAATCGGCACCGGTCGAATAGTTATGAATGATGGAAGACCCTGTGGCGAGCGAGGCCAGAATTGCGTAACGATGGGATATGGATTTATCGCCCGGCAGCGTGAGAGAGCCGGTTAGGGGCCCAGAAGGATGAATGCGCATGGAAACGTTTAGGATAACCGTTGCTGCATCCCGCACTCGATTGTGCAATTTGCCAGCACTGAAATTAAGATCGGGGTGCGAAGAGATGCATCCGAAAGATAGAAGGACTTGGGTTTCGCAGTAGAAATAAGTAATAATAATTTTTGGCTTTAACTTGGCGGGGGTACGTATCAAACCTCCTCGAAGCTGCGCCCCGACGAACGGTAAATGCCACAGATCTTTAATTTCAGTGCCAACAGTTACACGAAGGTAGGAATCATTGTCGGGCTTTTCACGCTAGCGGGCGTGGGCGGCACCCTTTTTCAACTTGGCGCGGATTCTTCATACGCCACCAACCAAGGCGTTGCGCGTGTGCAACCTGTACAATTCAGCCACTCGCACCATGTGAGTTCGATGGGTATCGACTGCCGCTATTGCCATACTTCGGTGGAAAATGCCGCTTACGCCAATATTCCACCTACCAAAACTTGCATGAATTGTCATTCACAGATCTGGACGGGCAGTCCGGAACTTGAGATGGTGCGCGCCAGCTATCGAAATGACACCTCTATCCCGTGGGTTAAAGTCCACGACCTTCCAGATTTTGTGTATTTCAACCACAGTATTCATGTGAAAAAAGGAATGGGTTGCGAAACATGCCATGGGCGAGTCGATTTGATGCCGCTGGTTTACCAGAAAAACTCGCTTGAGATGCGCTGGTGCCTGGATTGTCATCGCAATCCGGAGAAATATATCCGGCCCCGGAGCGAAATTTTCACCATGGGCTACAAATATCCCGAAAACCAGGAAGAGGTGGGGCTCAAGTTGATTCAGGAATACAAAGTCCAGAGACTGGAAACCTGCAACACCTGCCACCGATAATCGGAATAACAGACAAAAAAGTGGAACATATCGAGCCAATTAGCCAGGGAATGCCAATCCCAGAGAATATTTTGGATCTTTCTGCCGCACAAGGCCAGTTAGAAAGCGGAAAGGGCCGCCATTACTGGCGCGCACTGGAAGAACTGTCGGAACACAACGGCTTTGAAGAGCTTTTGCATCGCGAATTTCCGCAGCAGGCGTCCGAATGGGATTCGGGCGATGAAGGCCGCCGTAATTTTCTGAAATTGATGGGTGCTTCGCTTGCGCTTGGCGGTCTGAGCGCTTGCACCAAACAGCCGGAAGAACGCATTTACCCCTACGTGAACGCGCCGGAGAGCATTATTCCTGGCAAGCCATTGTTTTATGCCACTGCGTTCACCATGAGCGGCGTTTCTACGGGCATTCTGATGGAGAGCCACATGGGCCGGCCGACCAAGGTAGAGGGAAACCCTCTGCATCCGGCAAGCCTGGGTTCGACGAATGTGATGACGCAGGCAAGCGTGCTGAATCTTTACGATCCGGACCGTTCGCAGACCCTGAGTTTCCTGGGTGAAATACGCACATACGCCTCTTTTGTGACCATGGTCAAGGGCGTGCTGAGCGAGCAGGAAGCAAAGAAAGGCGCGGGCATTCGGATCCTGACGGAGACCATCGGCTCGCCGACTCTGGGCGATCAGTTGAAGGGCGTTCTAGCAACTTACCCCGGCGCAAAATGGTACCAGTGGGAGCCGCTGGGCGCGCAAAGTGCGCGCATGGGTGCTCACATGGCCACGGGGCAGTTTATCAATACTTATTACAAATTCGATGCCGCTGAAGTGGTGCTGGCGATCGATTCCGATTTTCTCTGTGTTGGCCCGGCTAGTTCGCGTTATGCGCGCGAATTTATCGATAAGCGGCGTGTGCGGGGCGAGCAGCATGGCATGAACCGGCTTTATGCGGTGGAAGCCACGCCAACCGCGACGGGCGCAAAGGCGGATCACCGGTTCCCTATGAAGCCTTCTGCGATTGAGCCATTTGTGCGGGCTCTGGCCGGTGCGGTGGGTGTCGGGTCGGCTAGTGGAGGCTCGCAGCCCAGCGGCAACTGGTTTGCTCCGCTGGTGAAAGATTTACAGGCCAACCGGGGAACCAGTCTGGTGATTGCGGGTGAAGATCAATCGCCCGAAGTCCACGCCTTGGTGCATGCCATCAATGCGGCGCTCGGCAATGCGGGGAAAACGGTCATTTATACTGATCCGCTGGAAGCAAATCCTACCGATCAGGTGGCCGACATCAAGGCGCTTGCTTCCGATCTGGATTCCGGCGCGGTCGACATTTTGTTCATTGTAGGCGGCAACCCGGCGTTCAACGCTCCTGCTGACCTTGCTTTTGCAGATAAGATTCAGAAGGCGAAGTTGCGCGTTCGTCTGGGCTTGTATGAGGACGAAACGTCCGCGCTGTGCCAGTGGCATGTTCCGGAAGCCCATGCTCTGGAATATTGGAGCGATGGCCGGGCGTTCGACGGTACCGTCACCATTATGCAGCCCCTGATTGCGCCGCTTTACGATGGTAAGTCGCCGCACGATTTTATTTCGATCTTTACGGAGAACCCGCAGCAGTCCGGTTACGACACGGTGCGTGCTTATTGGCAGGCGAAGAACAAAGGCGCGGAGTTTGATAATTGGTGGCGGAAATCCATTCATGACGGGGTAGTGGCGGATTCGGCGTTGCCGGAAAAAACGGTTTTAGCGGGAAATGTTGCGGCTGCTACTTCCGCGGCAGCTTCGGGCATGGACATCTCTTTCCATGCAGACCCTTATATATATGATGGCCGCTTTGCAAACAATGGCTGGCTGCAGGAATTGCCTCGGCCGATTTCGCGGCTCTCGTGGGATAACGCAGTCCTGATTAGCCCGGCAACCGCGAAAAACCTAAAACTGGAAACTGAAGATCAGGTTGAGCTGAAGATGAACGGCCGCACGGCGTGGGGCGCGGTTTGGGTACAGCCTGGGCAACCGGACGATTCGGTTGCGGTGCATCTTGGATTTGGACGAACACGCTCCGGCCGGGCGGGAAATGGCGCAGGTTTCGATGCTTACCCGCTTCGTTCTTTGAATGGAATGAGCCATGCTTCGGGCCTGCAAATTCGCAAGCTGAATAAAAAGTTCGAGCTTGCAACCATGCAAACCCAGGGCACCATGGCGGGTCGCGCGGTGGCGCGCGAAGGGACCATCAGCGAGTACAAAAAGAATCCTGACTTCGCCCGTGAAATGGGTGAAGAGATGCCCGACAAAGGCCTGACGATTCTTCCGGAAACCTGGAAGTACGAAGGTTACGCGTGGGGCATGTCGATCGATTTGAACGCCTGTACGGGTTGCAACGCCTGCGTGGTGGCGTGCCAATCGGAAAACAACATCGCGGTTGTTGGTAAAGATCAAGTCAGCCGCGGTCGCATCATGCACTGGCTGCGGATTGACCGTTATTACGAAGGAAACGCGGAAAACCCCAAAACTATTTTCCAGCCGGTGGCATGCGTCCATTGCGAACACGCGCCGTGCGAAATTGTATGCCCCGTGGCCGCTACCGTTCATGACCAGGACGGGTTAAATAATATGATTTATAACCGTTGCGTGGGCACGCGGTATTGCTCAAACAACTGTCCTTATAAGGTTCGCCGGTTTAATTTTTACTTGTTCAGCGACTGGAATACGGAAAGCGTGAAGATGCAGAAGAATCCGGATGTGACGGTACGCAGCCGTGGCGTAATGGAAAAGTGTTCCTACTGTGTGCAGCGCATCAATTACGCGAAAATCACTGCGGAGAAGGAAGACCGGCGTGTTCGCGACGGTGAAATAGCGACTGCTTGCGAGGCGGCCTGCCCCACGCAGGCGATTACTTTCGGCGATTTGAACGACAGAGAAAGCAGGGTGGTCAAGGAAAAGAAGGAAGGCTTGACCTACGCTCTGCTGGGCGAATTGAATACGCGGCCGCGCACCACTCATATGGCCGCCCTGCGCAACCCGAACCCTGAGATTGAGGCAAGCTAGCTGATGTCCGCTCCCCTGCAACCTGTAGAGTTACCCGACCAGATCAAGATTGGCCCCATTATCGGGCCACAGGAAAACCTCACCACAGTTACCGATAGGCTGGCCGGAATCGTCTTGCGCCGCAAGACCAGTTACGGCTGGATGATGGGCACGTTCGTTTCGTTTTGCTTGGTAATGGTGCTGCTGATGTCCATGACGTACCTGTTTCTGAAAGGTACCGGCATCTGGGGTATCAATATGCCCGTCGCGTGGGGTTTCGCGATTGTCAATTTCGTGTGGTGGATCGGTATCGGTCACGCGGGTACGTTAATTTCCGCAGTTTTGCTGTTGTTGAACCAGTCGTGGCGGAACGCGATCAATCGGTATGCGGAAGCCATGACGTTGTTCGCGGTCGCCTGCGCTGGCATGTTCCCCATCATGCATATGGGCCGCGCCTGGCTCGGTTACTGGCTTTTGCCTTATCCGAACACTATGTGGCTGTGGCCCCAGTTCCGCAGTCCTCTCGATTGGGACGTGTTTGCGGTTTCTACATACGCCACTATTTCGCTGGTGTTTTGGTATGTGGGGCTGATTCCAGATGCGGCTTCGCTGAGGGATCAGGCACACCACAGGTGGCAGCAGGTGTTTTACGGGGCGATTGCGATGGGTTGGCGAGGTTCTGCCAGGCACTGGCAGCGTTATGAAAAAGCGTCGCTACTGCTGGCGGGTCTGGCAACGCCACTGGTGCTTTCCGTTCACACAGTGGTGAGTTTTGACTTTGCTGTGGCAATTCTGCCCGGTTGGCACACCACCATCTTTCCGCCTTACTTCGTCGCCGGCGCCGTGTATTCCGGGTTCGCCATGGTGCTCACGCTAATGATTCCCGTGCGCAAAATTTATGGTCTGGAATCGCTTGTCACAATGCGTCACATCAACAACATGGCTAAAGTGATGCTGACCACCGGCCTGATTGTAGGCTACGGGTACATGATGGAAATCTTCTATGCGCATTACAGCGCAAATTTATACGAAGGCTTCATGATGAATAACCGGATGTTTGGCCCCTATGCCCCTTACTATTGGTGCCTGATTTTCTGTAACATCATCACCCCGCAATTTCTATGGTTTAAGCGGGTTCGCACGAATCTGGTGATCTTGTGGTGCGTCAGCATCGTAGTGAATATCGGCATGTGGCTGGAGCGCTTTGTCATTGTTATCACAAGTCTGCATCGGGATTTTCTACCATCTTCCTGGGGGCATTACACTCCAACAGCCTGGGATTGGGCCATTTATGCCGGCACGATCGGCTTGTTTATGACGCTGATTTTTGTTTTCATGCGGTCGCTGCCCATGATCACGATGCATGAGCTACGCTTGCTGGTGCCTCCAGAAACCAAGACGCCGGCACCCGTCCTCTTAAAGGAGCCGGTAAAACGCATATGAGCCACTCCGGCATTATCGAAACCACGCCGATTTATGGCGTTATGGCTGAATTCATGAACGCGACGGATTTAGTCAATGCGGCTGAAAAAGCCAAAGCCGCTGGTTATCGCCAGATGGATGCGTATACGCCTTATCCAGTGGAAGATTTGGAAGAGGCGCTCGATCTGCACGATAACCGCATTTCTTTATTCGTTTTGCTGGCCGGAATTTGCGGAGCAACGTTTGGGTTCGGTTTTCTTTCTTGGGTAAATACGGTATCGTACCCGCTCAACGTCGGCGGCCGGCCCATGATCAGTACGCCAATGTTTATCCCCATCACTTTTGAGTGCACAATTCTTGCCGCGGGCTTAACTGCCGCCATTGGAATGCTTCTTTTAAACGGCCTGCCGACGCCGTATCATCCGGTTTTTAATGTGCCGCGGTTCGCGCGCGCTTCGCAGGATGGTTTCTTTCTGTGTATTGAGGCGACAGATCCGAAGTTCGACCGCACTAAAACGGGAGAGTTCCTGGACAATTTAGGTGCTTATGAGGTGTCTGAAGTTGCAAATTAAGGTACTTCTGATTCCAGCGTCGTTCGCGGCCGCGGTTTTCCTTACCGGCTGCCGTCAGGACATGCACGATCAGCCGAAATACAAGCCGCTGCGGGAGAGTAATTTTTTCGTCGATAAGCGCCAATCGCGGCCTTTGCTTCCGAACACAGTTGCGCTCGGTGACCTGCGGGAAGCAACGGAATTTTATACCGGTAAAACCTC
>JAYTGM010000357.1:0-4471 GCA_043733425.1 Terriglobia bacterium | reverse complement strand
TGAAAAAGCGTTATGCAAAAAGCGAAACGAACCCAATCCCAGTCTGCAGGTATTGATCAAAGCCGCGCGGGCAGTATGCTTATGAGAATGAAACTTGCTTTCAAGGCGGTCTGCTGGTTCCTGTTCGGTTTGCCGGTGGCAGATAATATCGCGATAGCGGCCGGTCCCGCAATCATGTGCGAGGCATTGGTGTCGAAAGATTTCGGGAGTGAAGTGACGCTTCAATCCGCGGCTCTGGTGGCCGCCAAGGGCAACCTGCCCGAGCATTGCGACGTGCGCGGCACTATCTGGCCGGAAGCTGGGTTCGCTATCAAACTGCCAGCAGTTTGGAACGACCGTTTTCAGATGGTGGGGAATGGCGGTACGGCTGGAACCATCAGTCTGGGAGCCGTGGATACCGCGCTACGCAAAGGCTTTGCCGCCGCTTCTACCGATACGGGCCACGATGCGGCCAAGGAGCCGCTTGCCACCTTCGCGTATGTAACCCCGAAAAATCCGAACGGTCACCGCAAGTTTCTGGATTTCGCATACCTTTCTATTCACGAGACGGCTGTGCTGGCGAAGCGCGTGATACAGGCTTACTATGGGACGGCGCCGCGGTTTGCCTATTGGGTCGGTTGCTCGACCGGTGGGCGGCAGGGGTTACAAGAGGCGCAGCGCTATCCGGAAGATTTCGACGGTCTGGTAATTGGCGCGCCCGGCCTTTTCAACACGGGAAATGCCATGCGGCGGATTTGGATTGGCCAATCGCAAGTGGGGGCAGGCGCGATTCCGGCGGGGAAACTACCGCTTCTCACCAAGGCGATTTATGAAAAGTGCGACGCGCTGGACGGGCTGAAAGATGGATTGATCGATGACCCGCGCCTGTGCCATTTTGAGCCCGCAAAGGATCTTAAGAAGTGCGCGGGCGAAGATGCGCCGGATTGTTTTACACGGGCGCAATTGGTGTCACTCGGAAAGATTTACGGTGGTGTGCGCGATTCCAGGGGCAAGCTTTTATTCCCCGGCGAACTGGTTGGCAGTGAGCCAGTGTGGCCGGGCAACTTCATTGCTCCGGATAAGTTGGTGCTGCCTCGCGCGGAGAGCCAGATGAAGTTCGAAATGCTGGATGCAGCACCCGGCGCGAATTGGAATTACACAATGTTCGATTTCGATAAAGATCCGGCGCGCCTGGCTGGAGCAGCCGCCGCGCTGAATGCACGCAACCCGGATCTGTCGCCGCTCAAGAAGCGCGGAGCAAAGATCGTTCAGTATTCGGGCTGGGCCGATCAGCAGGTGAATCCGCTCCCGGCCTTGGAATACTATGCGGCGGTGAACCAGCGCCTGGGACAAGCGGAAACGCGGGATTTCTATCGCGTCTTCATGGTGCCAGGGATGTTTCATTGCAATGGCGGACCGGGCTGCAATACGGCAGACTGGCTGGGTTTAGTCATGGATTGGGTGGAAAAAGGCACCGCGCCCGCGCAAGTTACCGGTGCGCATATTGAGGGCGGGAAGACACTGCGCACGCGGCCTTTGTGCGCATATCCGAATGTGGCCCACTACAAGGGAACGGGCAGTACGGACGAAGCCGCGAGCTTCGATTGTGCGGCTCCGTCCGATTCTAAAAAAGTAAATTAGTTGACAGTGCCAGGAGTGGCGCGAATGCCCGGATTTCTTTACCTGGTTTGGGGCAGGGGTTATACTGCTCACGCAAGGCCGGAGCTTATGGGTGGGCGCAAGATTCACGAAATGGGTTGCACCGGCTTTGGCGTTCGCGGCGGGGTTGCGGGATCTATACACATTGCATGTGGTGACGCTGCCTTACTGCGCGGGCTTGACCGCACACAGGGACGACGGATCGCTTGCAAATTTGAAACTTGCGGACCCGTGATCCCTAGGATGGGGGACGCGGTGGAAAGACTCTGCGCTACCAAACCCGCGTGGATTTCGAGCTTTTATGCAACTTCGGTATGGGCTGCTTTCCTGCTTGTGGCCCTGGTGCTAATGGTGATTCCGATCTGGGCAACTCGCATTCGTAGTAATTCCTAGGGGAAAAGGGAAGTATCATAGAAATCGGACTATTTCGTTGAGATTAAAGCGTTTTAATTGCCTCTTTAGAAACTAACGAGGCAACCTTGTGTATCATCATCCTGAGACGAGTAGCCCTCGTAATGCTGTTCAAATCACAAGGAGATTCACCCAAATGAAAAAATTGATGGTTCTGGCCCTCGGCCTCGGTATCGCTTTCGGTTCCGTTTCTTTCGCGCAGGACAAGATGGACGACAAGAAGATGGACAGCAGCAAGATGGAAGGCAAAAAGAAAATGAAGAAGAGCAAGAAGAAGATGGACAAGATGGACGAAACCAAGCCCAAGATGTAAGTTTCCGCCTTCGGGCGGCCGGACTAGCCGCGTAAGCCTCTCCCTAGTGGGAGGCTTACGCGGCTTTTCTGTTTTTCGGGGAAGTGGCTTTTGTCTAGTAGGATAGAGATGTTTCCAAAACATGCACTTTTCAGTGAAGGGTGAATACGCAGTGAAAGCGATTTTTGATTTGTCCTCCCAGCCGCTGGGTGCGCCGGTGAAGATTGCGGATATTGCCAAGCGCCAGCAGATCCCCCAAAAGTTTTTAGAGTTGATTCTGGCCAGCTTGAAGCAGGCTGGGTTCGTGGAAAGCAAGCGCGGCGCGGAAGGTGGATATTTGTTGGCACAGCCGCCGGACACGATTACGGTGGGAAGCGTCCTCCGCTTTGTGGATGGGCGGCAGAATGAAAAGGCGCGTGACCGGCGTCCGGCGGATTCACCGTTCAGTGAGCTATGGGCCCGTGTTGAAGGGGCTATTTCGCGGGAGTTGGATTCCGTTACCTTCGCGGCCATGTGCCGTGACTGGGCAGAGAAGAAAACAAAGTTCGTACCCAACTGGGAGATCTAAGAGATATGGTTTACCAAGATAATTCTTTGACCATCGGCAAAACGCCTCTAGTAAAGCTGAATCGTGTGGTGGATGGCGCGGGTGCCACGGTCCTGGCGAAGATTGAAGGACGCAACCCGGCGTATTCCGTCAAGTGCCGCATTGGCGCTTCCATGGTCTGGGATGCGGAAAAGCGCGGAATTTTAACGCCGGGCAAAGAGTTGATCGAGCCGACCAGCGGTAATACGGGCATTGCCCTTGCGTTTGTCGGAGCGGCGCGAGGCTATAAGGTTACGCTCACCATGCCAGAGACCATGTCGATTGAGCGGCGGAAGGTGCTGAAGGTCTTTGGGGCAAATGTGATCTTGACCGACGGCTCCAAAGGCATGAATGGAGCGATCGGCACGGCGGAAAGGATGCTGGCCGAAGATCCGGGCCGCTACGTGTTGCTGCAGCAGTTTAAGAACCCCGCAAATCCGGAAATTCACTTCCGTACCACTGGGCCGGAAATTTGGGATGACACGGAGGGTAATGTGGACGTGTTCGTCAGTGGCGTGGGAACGGGGGGAACCATTACTGGCGTTGGGCGCTACTTGAAGCACGAAAAAGGCTTGCCTGTTCAGTTGGTAGCCGTGGAACCTTCAGGCAGCCCGATTATCACGCAGACCAAAGATGGCGAGCCACTGAAACCCGGTCCCCACAAAATTCAGGGAATCGGGGCCGGCTTCATTCCCGATAACTTAGATCTTTCAATAGTGGACCGCGTGGAACAGGTAACGAACGAAGAATCGATAGAGATGGCGCGCCGGTTGGCCCGCGAAGAAGGAATCCTGTGTGGAATTTCCTGTGGCGCGGCAGCGGCAGCAGCAATTCGTTTGGCAAAAGAGCCACAGTACAAAGGGAAGACGATTGTCGTTGTGCTTCCTGATGCGGGAGAACGCTACCTCAGCACCGTTCTTTTTGAGGGGATGTTTGAAATTTAATTTTTTTTTAGGGATTCAGTAACCAGCGGCGGACTACGTGTCGTCTTCTCAGCACATCCCCAATAGAGCGGGCGCGCTCACCCCTATTACTCAAACGTGCCCGCTCGCTTTCGCAGCTTTGTCGCTGTTTCTGCTCACCAGTTTGTTGGACGCCGCTGAACCCTTTCGTCCTCCCTATACCTGCACGGAAGAGGATCTACAGTTCGCGGGCATGACCTGTTCAGAAGCAGAACCTTGCCCTGTGTATCTTGAAATTTCGCATGTTTACCCGCTGGGCCGAAAGCTTTTCGCGGCCGGCAACATTCACTCGTCGCAAGTTACTCTTTACTCCATACTGCTGGCGAGCGATGATGGCGGGGCTACCTGGCGGGAAAGCGTGGAACGAGTGCGGGGCTCGGAAGTGGATCGTATTCAATTTACGAACTTCGAAACAGGCTGGGTGAGTGGGCAGCGCGTGACCCCCCTTCCGGGCGATCCGTTCCTGCTTCTCACAACAGATGGGGGCAAGAGTTGGCGCAAACAGGAAGTGCTTGCCGAGGGAAGCACCGGGTCAATTCAGAAAATGTGGTTCGATTCGCCCCGCAGCGGCATGCTGGTGAT
>JAYTGM010000356.1:0-11743 GCA_043733425.1 Terriglobia bacterium | reverse complement strand
TGGGCCAGACCATGGAGCAGATGGATGATTCGACCGCGCTCTTCGTACTCTCCGATCATGGCTTCTGCTCATTTAGGAGAGGGGTGAATCTGAACTCCTGGCTGGAAAGGAACGGTTATCTAGTGCGCAAGCCGGATGCGAACCGGGAATCAGCTTATCTGGACGGCATTGACTGGTCGCAAACCCGGGCGTACACATTTGGATTAAGTGGACTTTACCTGAATCGACAGGGGAGGGAAGCGAAGGGGATTGTCGCGGCCGATCAAGTAGCGGGACTGAAAGCGGAACTGATTGCGAAACTCACCAACCTGATGGATGAGGAACTTCAGCAGGTAGCGATTCAGACCGTCTACGATTCCGAAGTTGTTTACAAGGGTCCCTATCTCGATGCCGGTCCCGACCTGATTCCGGGTTATGCAGCGGGGTATCGCGCATCCTGGAGCGCCGCGGTGGGCGCTGTGACTTCACACGTATTCGAAGAGAACACCAAGTGTTGGAGTGGCGATCATTGCGTTGACCCAATCCTTGTCCCCGGCGTGCTTTTTGCAAACCGCTGCTTTCACGCCGACGATCCCGGCATCGAGGATTTAGCCCCTACCGTGCTGCAGTTATTCGGCATCGCGCCGCCGGCCTGGATGGAAGGCAAGCCGCTGATTCCAGCAGTGTGACGGAATTGTTATGAGTGAAAAAACAACGGTGAAATTAAACAAAGCACTCTGCGAACGTGCTCGCAATGTGGTGCAGGCAGTTGGCTATAGCTCGCTCGAAGAGTTCATCGAACATGCGATGGAGCGCGACCTCTCCCGCCTGGAGACAGCGGACTCCAAGGAAGATTTAATTCGCAGGATGAAGGGCCTGGGTTATCTCTCATGAATGAAGTGGAGCTTGGGGCGGCGGCCTTCTGGTATTTGCTGGTGCTGGGTTCTCTAGCGGGCGCGCTATCCATTGCCGTGGCTGAAAGGTGGACCGATATGAACCGGCTTCGCGTGGAGGCAAACAAGATCATTGCCTACCTGCTGGAATTCCGCCTCTTCGCCGATGATCCGTTTCTGGTGTGGCAAGCCCAACGAAAATTGTTTCTTGCGAACGGTCGCTTCCTGCGGCTGCTGCTTTTTCCCACACTGCTGCTGGCGCTCCCGTTCGCAGGATTCGTCACCGTTTTGGATGGTTTTTTCGCAAACGCCCCGCTACGCGTAGGCGAACCGGCGGTAGTTACGGCGGAGTTCACCAGCTTTCCCGTCGATGCCCATCTGCCTATGTCTAGCGTCGCGGTGCGCGTCTTGAAAGAACGGCAGATCAGTTGGCGCATCACGCCGGACGTTGCCGGAACAGAACCGCTGAAGCTTAACTGGGGTGGGCGGAATTTCGAGAAGAGCCTTGCCGTGGGAGAGGGGCTTCGCTGGATTTCTACGCAGCGGGATAACTCCTGGTTGGCGTTTCTGCGCTATCCTCACGAACTTCCCTTTAGCGACGCCGCCGGAACACGCATTCGTGTCCAGTACCCAAAGGCCGTGATCTTCGGCGCATCCTGGCTGGCTTGGTTCATCGCCGCGGCGTTTGCCGCATCACTTCTGGCCATATTCAAATTCGAAGGATTCCGGTTGTAATTTATGCGTCTCATTTTTCTCCCGGCACTTTTGCTTTCGGCTGTCCCTTGCGCCCTTGCCGGCACAACCTCACCGCTCTTTGCGCGCGGCTATGCCGTGCTTCCAGAGCCCCGGCAGGTCACGCTGGGCGCTGGCGATTTCACGTTCGGCAATCGATGGCGCGTGGAACGAAGCAACGGAGTTGCGCCTGATTCAAGCGCGCTTCGCAGCCTGAATGAGCAACTGCGGGATCGCTATCATTTGGCGCTGGAAGGAAACGGAGTCGGCGGCGTGGTGCAGCTTGAAATGACAGCGGGCGCAGTGACTCCTGGTGAAAGCCAGGACAAAGACCATGCTGCGATTGGCGCACAGGCCTACCGGCTGGAACTAAAACCGGAGAGAATTCGAATCATTGCAAATGCCGACGCCGGCTTGTTCTACGGTGTGCAGACTTTGATTCAACTTCTCAACACGCCGCGAGGAGACTTCCGCTTACCCGAAGGAGAGATTTTCGATTGGCCCGATCTGCAACTCCGCCAGATTTACTGGGATGATGCACACCATCTGGAACACCTGGCCGATTTAAAAGCAGCCGTCCGGCAGGCTTCGTTCTATAAGATGAACGGATTCGTGATTAAGCTGGAAGGCCATTTCCAATACCGAAGCGCGCCGGCACTGGTGGAACCGCAAGCGCTCTCCCCGGCGGAGTTGCAGGATCTTACGGATTTCGGGCTTCGCCACTTCGTGCAGGTGATCCCTTACCTGGATGCTCCCGCGCACATCGCGTTCATCCTGAAACATCCTGAGTATCGACCGTTGCGCGCGTTTCCCGATAGCAACTACGAACTGTGCACCACCAATCCGGACTCGATGAAGCTGCTTCGCGGCATGTATGACGATCTGCTGGCGGCGAACCGTGGCGTGAAGTACTTTTATCTTTCTACCGACGAAGCATATTACGTGGGCATGGCCAACAATTCCGGATGCCACGAAGCGGACAGGGCAAGAGAACTTGGCTCTCCAGGAAAGGTCCTGGCGGAATTCGTTTCACAGGCTGCGAACTATTTGCATGACCAGGGCCGGACTGTTATTTTCTGGGGCGAGTATCCCCTGAAGATTACCGATATCGAAGCTCTGCCTAAGCACCTGGTGAACGGCGAGACCAGTGGCGAGCCGCTGAACAGCGCATACAAGAAGCACGGAATCCGGCAGACAATTTACGGGGCGATAGAAGGCGAAGAGCAGCTCTTTCCTCAATATGATTTATTGCCCGCGTACGAATTGATGCACCCCCTTCATGAGGGTGAACAGCGCGTCCGGGATTCTATTGCGAAAGCGATTTCGGAGCCCGCTCGCCAAACATCCGACCTGTTCGGAATCGTGATCGCTGGATGGGGCGATATGGGTCTTCATCCGGAGACCTTCTGGCTAGGCTACGTTACGGTAACCGCAGTTGGCTGGAACCCTTCGCCCGGCCATACGGAGGAGTGGCCCATTTCGTTCTACAGCTCTTTTTACGGAGCCCGCATCAGCGGTATGGAACGCGCCTACCAATTGCTCAGCCACCAGGCCCAGGTGTGGACCGATACGTGGGAACGGAAAGATTCCACGTCGCGCGCGCCGATCTGGGGAAACTCAGAAAAAATTTTCTCCCCGGCGCAGCCTGCTCATGACGCGTCACTGCAGCTACCGCCGGTACCCGCACTGGATCTGACCAGGCAGGATTACTGGCATGAAGGCAACCTGCAGCGGATGCGAATGGCTTCCAAGTACAAGCCGCTGAATGACGAACTGATCGCACTGTTGAATAGCAACATGCTTCGCGCGGATACAAACCGGTACAACCTGGAGGTGCTCTTATCTGTAGCGGAGCTGTGCCGGGAGAACCTGAACCTGCTCGGGTCACTGGATTCGATCGATGAATCGCTCTCGCAGGCGCGCGACGCCGCGGCGGCAGGTTCGCCTCAGAAAGCACTTGCAGCATTAGATAAAGCTCTGGGGCTTGCGCAGCAAATGCGGCAGGCGCGCAATCTGGCGTATCGTGACGCTGTGGAGACATGGTCCAAGAGTTGGCTGCCCCGGGTGGCAGAGGCCAATGGCCGGCGCTTTCTTTATCAGGTGGATGATGTGAAAGATCATCTGCCCGATAGAACGGTGGACATGTCTTACCTGATTTACCGCGAGCTGCAATTGCCAATGGAAGACTGGTTTGAACGGATACAGCAGGTGCGCAACGGGTTTGCCCATTCTCACCAGTTGCCGGAACAGCGCGGCAACTTGAATTGGGGAGACCTTCGGTAGACGATGGCGATTCCCCGCGTGTCTTCGAAACGGATTCTTCGTCCGCCCGAAATCCGAGGGGCGAATCGTGCCGCTGTCCTCTCGCTGCTGCAGCACAATGAGTATCTGTCGCGAGCGGACGTTGCGCGCCAGAGCGGGTTATCCGAAGGTGCCATCTCCCGCATCGTCACGGACCTTTTGAACGAAGGGTTGGTGCGCGAAGACGGCGCGGAGAATTCGACGGGCGGCCGTCCGGGCCGGCGCCTGGCTTTAGACCAGCGCCGCATGGTGTTCGGAGCAGAAATTCAAAACTGGGAAACGCGCTGCGCCGTCAGCACCCTGCGCGGACGCATTGTGCACACACACCGGTTCCGCACGCCGTCAAGCGCGACGGAAACAATGAATTGCATAGCGGATTCCTTCCGGGATTTCAGCAAGGAACTGGGCCGTGACCGTCTCCCCGGAATCGGTATCTGCGCCCGCGGCATTGTGAACAGCGAGGCGGGCCTGCTGGTGCACGGCAGCCGCGCCGATTGGCATGACGTTCCCGTGCGCACTTATCTGGAAGCACGCCTAAAAGAGCCAGTGAAGCTGGAGAACAATGTGCGGGCCGCGGCGCTGGCTGAATACACCTATGGCTTGACGGATGTTGTCAGCCGGCGTTGTTTCCTTTTTGTGAAAGTGGATGAGGGTGTCGGGATGGGAATTTTGTTCGATGGGCACTTGTACGCCGGCCCTCACATGGCGGCCGGTGAATTCGGGCAGATGGTGATTGAGGCCGTTCCGGGCAAGGAACGTCATGACAGGCCCGGTTGCCTGGAAAGCCTGATCGCGAACCCTGTAGTCTGCAGGCTCTATGCCGAACTGAGCGGCAACAAGCGCCAGGCAAGTTCCGGCGATACCTCGGCCCGCGTCCGCCGAATCGCTGAGCTTGCTGCTGCGCATGATCCGGTGGCTTCGAAGATCATTGCCGGTGTATCGCGGTCGCTCGGCATCGGTATCTCGAATATGGTGTGGGTTCTGGATGCCGACGCCATCGTGGTGGACGCCGCCATCACCGAGGCGTGGCGCGAAGTGGAGCCGATACTGCGGCAGCAACTCCCGGATGAGCGCGAGCTTCCTGGCAAACACCACCGCCTGATCCGTCCTTCCGTCTTCGGTGGAGATGCGGCGCTGATTGGCGCGGCGACATTGCCGCTTGCAACAGTGTTCTCTGGGATCGATGCTTCCGCACTGAGTCTGCGGGGCGGAAAGTGAACGATGGCGCACCCAGGCTAAAGCGCGTACTCTCGCGCCGGGATCTGGTGATATATGGCTTGGTGATCCTGGGCCCCACAGCGCCCTACCCGGTTTATGGCATCGTTCAAAAACTGTCGAACGGTTATGCGCCATTAGCCTATCTGGTGGCCATGGTGGCTGTTCTGTTTACAGCTGCAAGTTATGGGAAGATGGCCGGCGCTTTCCCTTCCGCGGGTTCCACCTATACGTATGTCAGGCGCTCACTGAATGAAAACGCCGGGTTCCTGGCAGGCTGGGCCATGATCCTCGATTACCTTCTGATACCGCTGGTCAGCATTATTTACGCGGCACTCACCGCACATCGACTTCTGCCGATTGTGCCGTATGAGGCGTGGGCTGTGCTGTTTTCCTTAGCCCTGACCCTTGTGAATATTCCCGGAATCCGCGTCACTGCCCGGGCGGGCGAAATCATGATGGCGATCATGGTGCTTTGCGCTGTGGCTTTCGTTGCTTTGGCGGTCAGGTTTGTCGTCGATGCACACGGCGTTGGTGGATTGCTGAATAGTTCAGTGATTTACTCGCCGCAAACGTTCGCCCTGCGGCCCCTGATGCTAGGCGCCGGTGTAGCTGCTCTCTCATACATCGGGTTCGATGCAATTTCTACGCTGGCCGAAGATACCGTTGACCCCACACGGGACATTCCTATCGCCACCATCGGGGTTTGCATTTTGCAGACAGCGATTTGCTTTATCACCGTGTATCTGGCGGCGCTTGTATGGCCGCACTCACAGGCCTTTCCCGATCCGGATACGGCAATTCTGGATATCGGCCGCAAGCTGGGGGGCACGTGGATGTTTCTATCCCTCACCATCGTGCTTCTTGTGGCGGGGTTAGCCAGCGCACTCACCGGCCAGGCTGGGGCGTCGCGCCTGCTTTACGGCATGGGGCGGGACCGCATGCTGCCCAGCCGCATCTTCGCTCACCTGCACCCGAAATACTTGACCCCAACGCGCGGCATTTACGTGATGGGAGCTTTTACTCTGCTGGGTTCCATTTTCCTGCGCTTTGAAATAGCTGTGGAACTGTTGAATTTCGGTGCTTTTGCGGGCTTTATCCTGGTAAATCTCAGCGTCATCCGGCACTTCTTCGTACGCCTGCGCAAGCGCCACGGAACTCAGATCTTTTCTTATCTGCTGTTTCCCGCATCCGGCGCGCTTTCCTGCGGGTATCTCTGGATGAGCTTGAGCGGGAAAGCGAAAATAGCCGGTTTTGTATGGCTGTTTATCGGAGCTATTTATTTGGCCGTACTCACGCGCGGCTTCCGCCGGATTCCCACCTCAACGCTCTCACTGGAGCCGGAGGAACTTGGGTGAACCACTTCCTTGTTGATGTAAAGTTTATACATGGCTGACTCCTCAACGGATCGTCGTGATTTCCTGAAGAATGCGGCGGCGGGTACCCTTGCGGCCCTTTCTCAAACCGGTCGGGCTGTTGCCGCGAATGACCGCATCTCCCTCGCTTTTGTCGGCGTGGGCACCATGGGCACGGACAACCTCCGGGCCGCAATGCAACAAAAAGGCGTCGCGGTAAGCGCCATTTGCGACGTGTACCAACCGAACCTGGAGCGCGCAACAGCCATCGCCCGAAAGGGTGGCCATCAGCCGAAGGAAACTGCGGATTTCCGCGAAATCCTGGCCAACCCTTCAATCGACGCTGTCTGCATTTCCACCCCCGATCACTGGCATCCTTACATCACGGTCGAAGCCTGTAAAGCGGGAAAAGATGTGTACGTGGAGAAGCCGGCCTGTGTTTCGATTGACGATGGCTGGCCCATGGTTGCCGCGGCGCGCCGCTACAACCGCATTGTGCAGGCGGGCACGTGGCAGCGTTCCGGGCAGCACTTCCAGAAGGCATGTGAGATGGTCCGCGATGGCACGCTTGGGAAGGTGACCATGTGCAAGACCTGGATCTACAGTAACCAGCCGCGGGCTGGAATCGGCAAACCTCCGGATGGTGTGCCTCCGGCTGGGCTCGATTGGAAAATGTGGCAAGGGCCGGCGCCGGCTCGGCCGTTCAACCCGAACCGCTTCGGGGTGTATCCCAATGCATATTCCTACTTCCGGTTTTTCTGGGATTACGCCGGTGGACAGCTTACCGATTCCGGCGTGCATATGATCGATATCGTCCAGATGGCTTTCGGCGAGCAGATGCCTACGTCGATTGCGGCGCTTGGTGGCAAATACTGGTTTGAGGACGATACTGAGACTCCCGATACCCTGCAGGTCATTTACGAATACCCCGGCTTTATCGCTTCCTGGGAGCATCGCTCAAACAATACCGAAGCCACCAAGAGCCGCCTGATGGGCGTGAGCTTTCATGGCACGCGCGGTACGCTTTACGTGGATCGAACTGTGTGCCGCCTTACGCCGGAGGCCGGGTCTGACCTTCAGCCTTTTGAGATGCAGCGCGTGACCGATCCCCATCCCCTCCATTGGGCTAACTTTGTCGATTGCGTGCGCACGCGAAAGAAGCCGAATAGCGAAATTGAAACGTGCGTTCGCTCCTCGGCCACCAGCATTCTGGGGAATGTTTCATTGCGGAGCAAACTGCGTCTCGATTGGGACGAAGAACACCACACAACAAGGCAGGCTGAGGCCCGCGCATTGCTGGCCCCAAACCCAAGCGCCGCATGGGCGGTAAAACTTTAGGCGGCGTCATCGCCGGAAATATCGTTCGCCTCTAAAACCTGCACCAGCCGGTTCATTTCACAAAGCACGCGGTTTCTGAGACGAGGCGCGATGTCAGCCGTGATCAGGATCTCCGCAGTTCCTGGTTGTTCCCGGAGAGGGCGCACCGTGAGTCCCGTGATGTTCGCGCCTTTGTTGGTGATAATGCCCGCCACCCGCATCAGAGCGCCCGGCTCATCTTGAACCCAAAGGTGAATTGTTTGCCGCATCGTGTTTTCTCCTGGTTTTATTGAGTTGAACAACAAAAAAGGACCCCAAGCAATATCGCCTGGAGTCCTTTTACTGAGAGGGAATGAACTGATTCTCTTGTGCAGGAAAGGTCAGGCAGAGCCGGCGATAATTGAAATCGCCACTGCCGCCGGGACCATCAAGTTCACTGCGTAACGTTGCACGTGTTTCGAAACCTTCGTTCGTACACCACGATACCGGAGCCCACGTGTTCTGGCAAGCTTGTCGCGGTAGAACGCACACCCCAAGTTGCACCCAAGTTTGACAATGATTTTGAAACTTTGATACTCTCAGCCAATTCCAGTCGGTTGTTAAGGAGAGGTATTCGCTTATGCAGGGTTTCTTGTCGTCCTTCAGAAAGTCCATTCTCGTGATGGCGGCGGTGACGTTTCCGCTCGCCGCGCAAACCGGTCTTGGGGTAGTGACCGGAGTGGTTCAGGACCCTTCTCGTGGCGCTGTTCCGAAAGCCAGCGTTACGCTCACCAATACAGCTACCAATGCGGCAAAGAAGATCGAGTCGAACAGTTCCGGTTTGTTTTACTTGGGCAGCTTGCAGATCGGGCCATATCACCTGACCGTTGAGGCACCCGGCTTTTCTCAATGGCAGCGGGATTTCACCCTCGAAGCCGGGCAGACCATCAACTTCGACGTGACGGTGGAAGTGGGAAGCGTGGGAGCCAAGGTTGAGGTGAGCGCCGCCGCCGCGGAGATTGCAACGGAAGGTGCCCAGCTCAGCGATGTGAAAACCGCGAAGGTAATTCACGATCTCCCGCTCAACGGCAGACAGATCAGCAACCTGTTCACCTTGACACCGGGCGTGGAGGGCGGCCAGAACACCAACGGTGGCGCCAACCCGCGCACAAACGGGATGATGGTGGGCTCGACAGAGATCCTGCTCGATGGCATGTCTTATATGGATCGCTTCGGAGGCGGTATTTCGCGAGTGCAGCCCGGTCTGGACACAATCCAGGAATACCGCATTGAAACAGCCGGCAGCGGTGCCGCCTACGATCGACCCGCCACCATCGAACTGGTAACCCGCAGCGGCACGAATCGATTCCATGGCGGATTATTCGAAACTTTCCGGAATAACTACAGTGGCTTGGTTGCGCGCGCAACTCAGGATGGCAACACACCGGCCAAGTTGATCCGCAACGAGTTCGGGGGCTTTATCGGCGGCCCGGTAAAGCGTAACAAAGTGTTCTTCTTCTATGACCAGGAGCACTTGCGTCAACGCCAACAAGAGTTCGCTCAAACCGCGGTTCCCACGGATGCGATGTGGGGCGGCGACTTCAGCAATGCCATCGATACAAGCGGCAACAAGACCGTTCTCTACAATCCTTACTCCACCGGCGCGAACGGCAGCCGGCTGCCCTTTCCCGGAAATATCTTACCTGTGAGTTTGCTGAACCAGCAGGTGCTAAAAGGCTTCCGCAGCGTATCGCCGAAACCGCAGGGCCCCAATGCGGATGGGAATCCTTGGATTGCGAACAATTTTGAGACCTACTATCCGCAGATCACCGATTCGAACAGTTACACGGCGAAGGGCGATGTCCTCTTCACCAGCAAAGACAATTTCTCGCTTCGCTATACGCTGTCAAAATTCAATTTTTTGCAAACAGGCGGGCAATACGGTTTCCCGCCCCAAGGCCTGACGAATGCTACCGGCACTGGCGCGAAGATTTCTAATGTCCATAACGTAATTGCTCATTACACTCACATATTCACTCCGGCCCTCTTGAACGATTTGCAGTTAGGCGGCATGCGCTCAGAAAACCGCCAGGGCACCAACGCGGACACCACAAACTGGAATTCCATTCTGGGGCTGCCGAATCCATTCGGTGTAAACGGATGGCCCACGGTGTATACGGACGCCTACAACATGTTCTACGGCGGAGGTTGGGATTCAGACAACCGTAAGGCTCAGAACATGACCCATTACCAGATTGACGATAGCGTGACCTGGAACAAGGGCCGCCACAACATGAAGTTCGGCTTTAAAGGGCGGTTGGAGCGAAACAACGTCGTGGAACTACAGCAGGCGCAAGGCTCCGATGCTTTCGATAGCAACTGGACGGGCCTTTACGACGCGGCGGGGCAGCAACTTACGCCCTTCACCGGTTCCGGCCTCGCCAGTTTGGAGTTGGGGTTGCCATCCTACCTGTCGAATCAATTCAATCGAGGCTTTTTTTACTTCCAGCAGAAAGAGATCGGCCTGTTCGCCGAAGACACCTGGCGCTTATCGCCGAAGCTGACACTCAGCATGGGCCTGCGCTGGGAATACTGGAGCCCTTACAAGGAAAAGTACGATCGATTGGTCAACATCGATCTCAAATCGCTCAGCCCCACCTCCATGCAGGTAGTGTTACCGAACGATAAAACATTGAGCAGCCTTCCCGGCTTGCCTCAGGACGTGATCAAATCCTGGACGGCCCGAGGTCTTACCGCGGTATCGGCCAACTCCATCCATTTTCCGAGTGCCCTATATCCAAATGTTTGGAACGATATTGCTCCTCACCTGGCATTGGCATACCGGCTCAACGAAAAGATGGTGATTCGAGGCGGCTTTGGCACTTACTACTGGCCCATGCCGTTGTCTCAGATATTGCAGACCTCCCGCGTGAACGCGCCGCTGAATCTCCGCTATCAGAACAGTGTGAACGATCTGAACGGTGCGAATGACGTATACGCACTTACGGTCGTGCCCGCCAAGAGCGACATGCTGGGGAGCAATGGTTCCGCCACTGTCAGCGCGGGAGGCGTCTCCACTTCCGCGCAGGGATTCCTAGCGGCTGACGTGAACAAGTGGAATGACAATCGCTCGCAACAGTGGACTTTCTCAGTGGAACGCTCGCTGGCGCGAAACATGGTTGTCAAGCTTGCTTACACCGGTAACCACGGAAGCAACCTGCAGCAGAACTGGGATGAGAACGCTCCCGTGTCCCGGTACAACTATCAGGCGCAGACAGGCGACCTTGCGCCAGTGCAATCCTACCGGCGTCAATTGGACCCTAACTGGCGGCTAACCGGCGGCAACGGCGTGCTCCGGCACAATGGATACTCCAACAGCAACTCCTTGCAGGCGTCCATCGAGCGGCGCTTTTCAAGCGGCCTTTCGTTTCAGATGTTCTACGCTTACACCCACACTCTCACCACAAACGACAGCGGTGGCAATAGCTTCGGCGCCGGCGGCGGAATCAACGCCTCGTCTACCGGAGGTGGCAACCAGGGTGGAGGAACTTCCGGCTCCGTCCCGGCCAATAGCGAAATATTGGGTAACCCGAGCCTAAGTGACAGCCAGCGTTTGCGGCTTCTCTATACGAATTCCAGCCAGGTGCCGCCCCAGCGCATTACATGGAACGGTATCTATGAATTGCCTTTTGGAAAGGGCAAAAAGTACCTGGGTTCGTCAGGCCGGCTGTTGGACGCCGCAGTGGGCGGTTGGCAATTGAGCTTTCTGGGAACCTGGGAGGGCGGCTTCTGGATGGGCGTAAATTCCGGCGATTACCTCAACGGCGATCCCACCTTGAGTTCAGACCAGCGCCTGAAGCTCACCGTCTTCGGTCAGAACCAGAAGCTCTGGTTCGCCGGTGATTTCGACCCCACGCAAGCGAGCAACGTAAGCGCCGCCGCCCTCCAGAAGATTGTGCCGATCAATCGTGG
>JAYTGM010000355.1:0-4500 GCA_043733425.1 Terriglobia bacterium | reverse complement strand
AGGAGCAGGCTCTGCAGCTTGGGTTCGTTCCTGCAAATTTGGTCCGAGTGCTCAATCCCATCGCGCAGAACCAGAGTTTGATGAGGCCTTCACTGCTTCCTGGTGTGTACGCAAACATTGTGGAGAACCGGAAGCACTTCCAGCACTTCCGGCTGTTTGAGATTGGGCGTGAGATTCACAAGCGCGCTGAACCCGCGCTGCCAGAAGAAATACAGCATCTGGTGCTGGCGATTTACGGGGAAGAAGGCGCGCTGTTGGAGCTAAAGCGCATGGCCCTGTGTCTGGCGAAAGATATTCAAGTACGCACGGCAGAGGCGCGGCCTTTCGAACATCCGCGGCGCACCGTGGATATATTGGCAGGGGGAACGGTGATCGGGCGTCTCTTCGAATTGCACCCCAATTACCTTGAAGGATCAAGCCGGGCTTCCATCCTGGATTTAAATCTGAGTTTGCTAGCGCCTCATGAAGCAAAGACGGTAAGCTACCCGCCGCTGAAGAAATTTCCCTCCAGCGGGTTTGATCTCTCCGTGATTGCGAAGCCCCGTGAACTGGTGGGCGATCTGGAGCGCCGTATGCAGGTGCTGGCGGGGCCGCTGCTGGAGCGCATTGCTTATCTGGGGCAGTACGCTAAATCTGACACAAAAAGCGTCACGTTCCGCTTCACGCTTTACGCGCCCGATAGGACCCTTGCTTCTGAAGAGGTGACTCAGGTGCGCGCGAACGTGATCGACGGAATGCGCGGTTTAGGATACGATCTGACGGTATGATCAAACGCCGAGCATTTCTTTCCGCGGCAGGAGCCGCCGCCGCCACGCCTTTGGTACCCCGTCTGAAAGCGGCTGCCAACCCTGGCCCGATGAAGATCACCCGCATACGCTTTTACAAGAACCCGCGCGGGCGGGCCATTTTCAATCAGAGCTACAACATCGTCACCGTGGAAACGGATGCCGGCATCACGGGCATTGGCGAGGGGGGTTCGAAAGACACCGTTGAGCAGTGCGGCGCGATGATCATCGGGGAAGACCCTTCCCGTATCGATCATCTTTGGCAGATGATGTACCGAGGCTATTTCTACCCCGCCGGGCGTGAAAAACTGGATGCCCTGGGCGCGATCGATCTCGCGCTTTGGGATATTAAAGGTAAGGCTCTCGGGGTGCCTGTTTATGAATTGTTAGGCGGCTTGCAGCGCAATCATTGCGAATGCTATGCCACCGGCTTTCCCAGCCGCGGCAGCTTGAAAGAATCCGCGCGCGCCTGCATGGAAATGGGCTTTCGCGCTTACCGTTACGCCACGGCCGACCCTGGCAAGGATCAACCGTTCAACTCCCACAAAATGGTTCGCAAAACTTATGAGGATTGCGTGCAGATTCGCGACGGGGTGGGCAAAGATGGCGATTGGGCGCTTGATTTCCATACCCGCCTGGACATGCCGGATGCGATCCGCTTGGCGAACTTGATTGAGCCACTGGAGCCCTATTTCGCCGAAGACCTGATTCGCTCGGAGAATCCGATGGTCTACAAAGAATTGCGTCAGAAGGTGAAAGTTCCCATTGCGGTTGGCGAACAATTCGGATCGAAATGGGATGTGAACGATCTTATTGAGCAGCAACTAATCGATTATTCGCGCATGACGCTGCCGAATGTGGGCGGCATCACTGAATTTATGAAAATCGCGGCATTGTGTGAGACGCATTATGTCGGGCTGATTCCGCATTTCACCGGTCCTTTAAGCGTGGCTGCATTGGTGCACGCCTGCGGTGCGTTTTCCGGCCCGGTAATGATGGAAATGACCGGCACCGGGCCGCAAGCTGAACCCCATTTGCCTGTATGTGCGGATTGGAACAAGGGCAAGCTTATGCCGAATCGCAGGCCCGGACTTGGCGTAGAGCTGGATACTAAACCGCTCCAGCTACAAGCCGAGATAACCGAAAGATACCGATTGACACCCATCTTCGAGCGCCCTGACGGCTCTATCACAAATTGGTAGTAATAGATATACGTCTTTAGCAGATTTTTAGGACTGAATTCCCTGTATGGTGAAGAGTATCACATAGCACCTAAGCTAACGGTGATGATCGATACGGTTCGCAAAGTTTCGTATAAAGCTCTCTTTTTGTCTTTTATTAGCTGTTTGGGAAGTTGGGGGTTATTGGAGGCGCAAGCCCAACCCACCATTACGTACCCGGCCCCGCCGCAGGGCTGTTCCACGCCTTCGCAATTCATAGACGCAGCCCTTTGCAATATCCCAGGAGAAGCGCCACTCACTCCGTTTGCCGTGCCACCGGTAGGCGGTTCCTACGTAGACCCGACCTTCGGTTCAGTAGTGAAAGTAATCTCGCCAGCCAGGACGCTTCACGGCTATTCCACGCCTCTCCCCCTGAGTGCAACCGGCAAATACGCCATGCTCTCCATCAATAACGAACAAACCGATATTGTAGAAACCGCCACATCCGCCGTGCTCTACCGTGCCCGTCCCGGTATCGTGACACTCGATCAACCGCGCTGGGATGCACTCAGCGATGACATTTATTATTTCTTCTCTAACGCCGCTGTCATGAAGCACGTACTTTCCACGAACACCACTACAACGCTTGTGGATTACGCGGCTACGGGACGTTTCACCGTAATCAAAAATGGGGGAACCGGCGATGGTTCGAAAGACAATTGGCTTTCCTTCTTCGCACCCAATGAACACAACGTCTGCGTCATAGATCTGAATACGATTCGCACTTTCTGCGCGGATTATAATGCGCCGGGCGTCGCGGGAGCCATCCCTTTCACCTTTGTCGATTACTCTTTGACCACCAGAGGTGTCGATAGCGGAACCGGGAAGCGCCTAGTGCTCTTGATGGGTCTGCCTTCACTGGCGGCGTTTTCCGTGAACAGCACAACAGGGTCGCTACAGTTCGAATACCGTGGCGCGGAATACCCCAGTTCGCTGCAAGGTGCGTCCGGGCGGAATAATTACAACAAAGTTTGCGATCCTGGTGAGCTCTGCCTCGGTGCGCCACACGCCGATGTCTTTGAAAATACCGATGGAAAACAATATCTTGCTTTAGAAATGGATTATGAGACGGGTCCTTTTCCGTGCTCACGGCGCGTGACCGCGCTCGATTTATCGAAGGGCAACCTGATGCTCGATCTGGCCAGCGCGGGTGGCGGACTTACCTCTATCATGGTGACTCACTTCTGCGGTGTGGGTAGCGACAGTTTCATTGCGGCACACGTTAGTTGTGCGAAGACCAACGCGTTCTGCGCGTTTTCTAAAAATTACGCAGATTACATTTCGCTCGATCCGGCCAACCCCACCGCTTCTCCCATACCGCGCTTTCCTCATGAATCCGAGGTTTTCGTCGTCCGCGGTTTAGGTGTGGAGGTGAGGCGCCTGGCTCAATTGCACAGCATCCGGTTTACCGACGATCCTTACTGGAGCACGGCGCGCGCCGGGCTTTCAGGTGACGGCAAATTTGTCCTTTGGGATTCCAATTTCTACCGGTCCAACCAGGAACAGTCCGTGATGACCTCGACCGGTATGGGAACTAGTGTTGCGCCGCTTCCCGTTACGCCGCCCCCACCTTCGGCAGGGGTGCCGGTTACCTGGATTAACCTTTCCAACGTGACCGCGAACGGAAATACCCTGCAAGGCACCAATGCGGGGTTTAATGGCTCCGCTTCGGCGCAACAGCAGCTTACTTCGGGGAACGGCTTTATGGAATTTACCGCAAGTGTTTACAATTGGGTCCGGGCGGTAGGTTTCGGCAGTAATGCCAGCGCTATCCAGTACGGAATCACGCTGAACGGAGGCGGGGGCGCCGAGGTGCGGGAATTTGGCCAGTACCGCGGTGGAACTGGTTATGCGGTAGGAGATGTTTTCCGCATATCCATCGTCAACGGACAAGTTAACTACTCGAAAAACGGGGCGATTTTCGCGGTCCAAGCAAGCCCAACGCTAGCTTACCCGCTGTTTGTGGATGCTCTTCTTACCTCTCAAGCGACCTTGTCGAACGTCCTGCTTTCCGGCCCCGCGCCTGTTGCGGTTCCAGCAGTTCCGGAAAATATCGTATGGGTGAACGGTAACCACGTGGTAATTTCCGGAAATAATCTGCGGAGCAGTAATGATGGTTATAACGGTTCCGCCAGTTCCCAAGAACAGGTTTTGCAAGGCAACGGATTCGTGCAAATCACCGTTTCAGAAAACAACACAGTCCGCGGCTTGGGCTGGGGACATAATCCGGGAGCCATTGATTACGGCTTGACAATGAATGGCGGCGGTTATGCCGAAGTACGGGAATTTGGGCAATATCGAGGAGCGACCGCCTGCACCACTGGCGATGTCTTAAAGATTGCGATTGAGAGTGGACAGGTGAAGTATTACAAGAATGGGACCGTGTTCCTACTTAACACAGGCCCCACACTCACCTATCCGTTGACTGTCAATGCGTTTGTAACCTACGCTGCCACTTTGCAGTCTGTCATCTTCGGGGCATTCTAACGGAGATT
>JAYTGM010000354.1:0-11787 GCA_043733425.1 Terriglobia bacterium | reverse complement strand
ACTCCAAATGGATGAAAGATGCACAGCCCGGCCTCCCCTATGTCCCGAAGGACGGCGGCGATGGCGGCAATAACAGCGAGTTTCTAGTGGGCTACGCTCCAGGAATGATCCCGATTCGACTGCAACCCGGCCGCGCCAAGCTCATCAAAGCTGGTTCCGACGTGATCTTGCAGATGCATTACACGGCGAACGGAAAAGAAGGCGTGGACCGGACGAAAATTGGGTTCGTTTTTGCAAAAGAGCCTGTGACGGAGCGGGTCCTGACTCTGGCCGCGACCACCCGCAGGTTTGAAATCCCCGCTGGCGATTCCAACTACCGCGTGGATTCCACCTTCGAATTCGGCGACGATGCCAAAGTGATTGCCTATCTTCCGCACATGCACTTACGCGGCAAGGATTTCGAATACCGCGCCGTCTACCCGACTGGCGAAAAAGAAACCTTACTCAATGTGCCGAATTACAGCTTTAGCTGGCAGTTGAGTTATTTCCCGGCAAAGGAATTGGTGGTTCCCAAAGGCACCAGGCTGGAGTGCACGGCGCACTATGACAACTCCCCGAATAACCGGAACAATCCCGACGCAACCAAGTCAGTGAAGTACGGCGACCAGAGTTGGGAAGAGATGATGTTCGGCTTCTTCGACGTGGCAATCGACGCAAAAAAGAGCCCGTCCAGCTTATTTCCCAGACGGCAGAAAGCACCGGCTCCGGCCGTTCTCGAATAAGTGAAACGCTTAGTCCTAGTCATCGCGATTCCGCTATGGGCTCACGATCCGATCACGACTAAGCTCACTTACAACGCCGAAATTTCAAGAATCCTGGCGGTCCGGTGCTTAAGTTGCCATGCAACTGGCAGCGTACCGCTGGCGACTTATGAACAGGTCCGCCCCTGGGCCAAAGCCATCCGCGATCAGGTTCTCAGCCGCAAAATGCCGCCCTGGGGAGCCCAACGCGGAGTAGGACAGTTCCGTAACAACGCCGGCCTGGGTCAACCGGAGATTGACCGGATCGTCCAATGGGTGGAAGGCGGCGCACCGCAGGGCGAGGGCAAGCCGGTGGAAGCCGTGCTCCACGTCGAAGGCGCCATCACACTGGATCACGCGATCACAGTCAAAGCAATACTCCCCAACGCCCCTCTCGAAGCCAAAGCCACCAGGCCCGATGGCACGGTAGAGCACTTGATCTGGCTCCGCGAATATCACGGCCTGACTTACGAATTCACCGAACCGGTCAAGTTGCCAAAGGGCACGGTTTTAGAAGTAACAACAAACTCCGCAGAATTATTCCTGAGCTACTGAGAGCTTCGTATGCTTAACGTGTGTGACCTTCGACGACTATAAAGTCGTGCATGCCTAGCGCCCGTGCGGCAGAGTTTCGCCACGCCGCCGCTTCATCGAACTATTCAATATCGCGCCACCGTCTCCCGTCCCGCTTCATCAACTCGTCCGCATCTCTCGGCCCCCAAGTCCCCGCCTTGTAATTTGGAAAGCTCCGCGCGGGCAATGCACGCCACACATCGATCACGGGCGATACAATGCTCCACCCCGCCTCCACCATGTCCGCGCGCTGGAACAGCGTGGCATCGCCAATCATGCCGTCGTACAGCAGCCGTTCATATCCGGTACTGGGCTCGCTGCCGAAGTAATCAACATACTTGAAATCCATATTCACCGGCCCCACACGCACCGTAGGACCCGGCACCTTCGCGCCAAACCGAAGCGAAATACCTTCATCCGGCTGAATATGCATAACCAATAAGTTATGGCTCAGCTTCTCCACCGGCGTATCCCGAAACAGCACAAACGGAGCGCGCCGGAACTGTATTGCGATCTCGGTCACGCGCTTCGGCAATCGCTTGCCCGTGCGGATATAAAACGGTACATCCGCCCAGCGCCAGTTATCGATCATCAACTTCAGCGCAACAAAGGTTTCTGTATGCGAATCGGTCGCAACGAAAGGTTCATGCCGGTAGCCGGCAACCGCCTTTCCATCGATCACGCCTTCGTCATACTGCCCGCGAACCGCGCGAGTCAGGACGTCTTCAGGGCTCGACAATTGAATCGCATGCAACACTTTTGCCTGCTCATCGCGCACGGCATCCGCGCCGAACGAAATCGGCGGTTCCATCGCGGTCAGCGAGACAAGCTGCAGGATGTGATTCGGAACCATATCGCGCAGCGCGCCCGCGTGATCGTAATACCCGCCGCGCCGCTCCACGCCAAGCTCTTCCGCCACGGTGATCTGCACATGATCGATATATCGCCGGTTCCACACAGGCTCGAAAATGCCATTTGAGAACCGGAACACCAGAATGTTCTGCACCGTCTCCTTACCCAGGTAATGATCGATGCGGTAGATCTGCTTTTCGGTCAGCACCTGCCCAATATCGTGATTCAGAGCTTTCGCCGATTCCAGATCGCTCCCGAACGGCTTCTCAATCACCACGCGCCGCCACTGTCCAGGCGGCTCGCATGTCAGCTCTTTCTCCCCAAGTTTCTTCACAATCTCGGCAAAGAACTGAGGAGCCGTCGCCAGGTAATAAAGATAATTGCCTGGCGTTTGGTACCGCTCATCCAACTGCGCCAGCAGAGCTTTCAACTCGTCATATTTAGCGGAATCGCGGAAGTCGCCGCGCAGATAGTAAATACGCTGCACCAGCCAATCGCAAAGCGCGTGATCGATCGGCTCCGGTGCAAACTGCTCGATATCCTTGCGCACCTTCTCTACAAAGCTTTCCTGCGTCAGATCGTCCACCGCGAACCCGATTACCGCGAAATCTTTCGGCAGATGACCGCTTTTCCTCAGGTTGTATAGCGCCGGAATCAGCTTGCGCGAAGTCAGATCGCCAGCCGCTCCAAAGATCACCAGGACGCAGCTATCGCCCGGCTTGATAACTTCCTGCTGCGGCTCGTCCATTACTGTCCCGCCGGCATATCGGCTTTCAGTTCGATATGCCCGCCGAATTTATTGCGCATCGCCGAAAGCATCTTCTCGCTGAACGTATGGTCCTGGCGCGAGCGGAATCTTGCATAAAGCGAAGTGGTCAAAACGTCGCAGGGCACTGCTTCCTCCAGCGCGGCCGTGATCGTCCAACGGCCCTCGCCGGAATCCTGCACGAAGCCCGTATAGTTCGAAAGCGTTGGATTTTCACCCAGCGCAATTGCGGCCAAGTCCAGCAGCCAGCTTGAAACCACGCTGCCCCGCCGCCATACTTCCGCAACCTCACCCAGGTCGAAATCGTAACGCAGATCCTCCGCCAGCTCTTTCGAATTCGCGTTCTTCAAGATATCGAAGCCTTCGCCAAAGCTTTGCATAATGCCGTACTCAATTCCGTTGTGGATCATCTTCACGAAGTGGCCAGCGCCGATGTGGCCGCAATACAGGTAGCCCTCTTCAGCGGTGCCCTTACCAGCAGGGCGCCCCGCCGTGCGCTCCGTATTTCCCATCCCTGGTGCCAGCGTTTTGAAGATCGGGTTGAGCCGCTCAATCACCTCCGGTTCGCCACCCATCATCAGGCAGTAGCCGCGCTCCAGCCCCCACACGCCGCCGCTGGTTCCGGCATCGCAATAGTGAATGCCTTTCTCCGCAAGCATCTTGGACCGCCGCACATCGTCCTTGTAATACGAGTTGCCTCCGTCGATGATCGTATCGTCCGCTTCCAGAAGCGCTGCAAGCTTCGTGACCATTCCCTCTGTCGGCGCGCCGGCGGGCACCATCATCCAGATGGTCCTGGGTTTCGCCATCATCTGGACGAACTCGGCCAGATTCGTAGAACCCTTTGCTCCGTCTTGGGTCAGCGCATCGACAGCCTTCTGATCCAGATCGAGTCCGAATATCTCGTGGCCGCCGCGCATCAATCGCCGCGCCATATTCGCGCCCATCCGCCCGAGTCCCACCATCCCCATCTGCATATCAGTTGTCCTTGGTCCCGCCGATTTAGCGCTTACGCCAATGCTTCCCGTACTGCCGCTTCCAGCACCGTCAAACCTTCATGTACATCTTTGCCCAAATGCACTCGAAGCGCCCGCCGCTTGCGCTCCGCCAGCACTGCGAAGTCTCCGCGCGCCTGCGCAGCTTTCACGGTGCCGAACGAATATTTCTGCCCGGGGACAGCCAGATCTTCAGCATCGTCGCTGGTCACTTGAAGAAACACGCCGGTGTTTGGACCGCCCTTGTAAGCCTGTCCCGTGGAATGCAGGAACCGCGGCCCGAACCCGACACAGGTCGCGACCTTCTTGTGGTCTCGCACCGCAGTCCGCATACTCTGCAGTTGCTTGTCATGAAGACCGTTCATCTCAATGTACGCTAGCAACGCGAAGTAATCACCGGTCCGCAAACGTCCCAGATGCGCCTTGATGTATTCCGCCAGAGAATGTTTCTTGCCCAGTTGAGCGGCATTTTCAGAATCCGTAAACAGCTTGATCCCCGCAGCTTCGAACACAGCAGTTTCAGCAGGTAGCGATCCGGTTTTCTCGTACTCGCTGGTCAGCGTTTTAGTCGCAATCTTACTCGCTTCCACATCCGGCTGATTGAACGCATTGATGCCGAGCAGAGACCCCGCCGTCGCCGTCGCCACTTCCCAGCGGAAAAACTCCTGGCCCAATTCGTACTTATCCGCCATGGCGATCTGCACAACGGGGTGCCCCGCCATCGCGAGCGAATTCACCTGCTGATCCTGTTCCGTATCCGGCTCGGGCGTGTAGCGCACATACACAAACACACGGTCCTCCCCATACACCGAAGGGTTCCCCAGCGGTTCACGATCCACCGGAATCAGGCCATGACCTTCTTTGCCGGTCGATTCCGCCATCAACTGTTCCAGCCACGCGCCGAAATCAGCAACCGCCGGCGACGTCACAATCGTCACCTTATCCCGGCCCGCGTTCGCAAGCGTTCCCAGAATCGTGCCTAGTATCACGCCTGGGTTACGGTCCGTCGTTACGCAACTAGTGCAACTTTGGACCATCTCCTCCGTCTTATCCAGAAGCTTCGCCACGTCGATTCCCATTGCCGCCGCGGGCACCATGCCGAAATTCGAAAGCGCCGAATAGCGCCCGCCGATAGACGGCAGCCCATGGAAAATTCCACAGAAGCTATCGGATTTCGCCACCTGCTCCATCTTTGAGCCAGGGTCGGTAATCGCGAAAAAGTGTTTGCCAGCCTTGCCGGCACCCACCGTTTGCGCCACGCGTTCAAAGAAATACTGCTTGAAAATATTCGGCTCCAGCGTACTGCCGCTCTTGCTGGACACGATAAACAATGTCTTGGCAATATCGAGTTCCTTCTCCAGCGCACGGATCTGCGCCGGGTCCGTCGAATCGAGCACATGCACGGCGGGAAAGCCCGGCGCACTCCCGAACGTCGTCGCCAGCACTTCCACACAGAGACTGCTGCCGCCCATCCCCAGCAGCACCATGTGTGTAAATCCGCCTTCTATCACTTGATCTACTACACCGTTCAGGTGCTCCAGATGAGCCGTCTGGTCTTCCGTAATGGTGAGCCATCCCAGCCACTTCCCTTCGTCCTGTCCCGTCCAAACTGCGGCGTCGCCTGCCCACATGCGCCGAACCATGCCTGTGGTCTGCCAGGTTTCAAGCGACGCCTTTACTTTTTTTTCTACGTCACCCGGAAGTTTGTAAGTCTGGTTCTCTGTTTTCGGTTTCACGCCCGCTTTGCAGCGTGCATCAAGAGCGTTCAGCAGCTTGTCGAACGCATCGCTAAACAGCTTCAATCCATCCACCAGCAGCTTGTCGGTAACGGCATTGATGTCGATGCCGGCTTTTTCCAGATTCGCCATGATCGCGCTCGCGGCGTCCACATTCTCTTCAATGCTGTTGCGCAGCTTGCCGTGGTCGCGGAACGCGTCGAACGTGGAAGGCGGCATGGTGTTCACCGTCATCGGCCCGATCAGTTCTTCCACATACATCACGTCGCGATACTCAGGGTTCTTCGTTCCCGTTGACGCCCAGAGCAGCCGCTGAGGCATGGCCCCGCGCGCTTTCAATTTCTCCCAACGCGCGCCCGCAAACAGCTCTTTATATTTCTGGTAAGCCAGCTTGGCATTTGCAATCGCCACCTTGCCCATCAGGCTCTGGGCCATCTGCTGTTCGCCAGTGTCCGCCATGTTGTCGATCTCTTTCTGCAACATGCCGTCCACGGCGGCATCGATGCGGCTGATGAAGAAACTCGCCACGCTCGCAATCCCGCTCAGGTCGCCTTCGCGGCGTTCCAGGCCCGCGATATAGGCAAGCGCAACGCGCTCATAAGCCTTGTTCGAAAACAGCAGCGTGACGTTCACGTTCACGCCTTCGGAAATCAATTGCTCAATCGCGGGCACACCCTCGGGCGTCCCCGGAATCTTGATCATTAAATTCGGACGGCCGACGTCTTTCCACAACCGCCGGGCGTCGCTGAGCGAACCCTCGGTATCCCGCGCGCGATAGGGCGAAACTTCCAGACTCACATAGCCATCCAGTTTCTTGGTGGCTTCGTACACGCCCTTCAGCGCATCGGTTGCTTGCTGGATATCCGGCACCGCAAGCGTTTCAAACAGCGTCATCGGGTCTGACGTGCCCTTCTCTTCGGCTTCTTTCAGCGATTCCGCATAATCCTGGCTCCCGGTGATGGCCTTCTCGAAAATGGCCGGGTTCGACGTCATGCCGCGCAACCCGTCATCGTCCACATACTTCTTGAGTTCACCGCTCGAAAACATATTGCGGCGGATATAATCCAGCCACACCGATTGCCCGTAATTTGCCAGTTCTTTTAATGGATTCATTTCGTCGCCTTTATTGGTTGCACTTCTCTTCCAGAATCTTCACTTTGCTGAGACGCCTTAGATGGCGTTCCTCACCGGTAAATTGCGCGTTCAAAAATGCGTGTGCCAGCTCGCGGGCGGTCTGCGTGCCAATCACTCTGCTGCCCAGCACCAGTACGTTCATGTTGTCATGCTCCACGCCCTGGTGCGCGGAATATACATCGTGAGTCAACCCCGCGCGAATCCCCACAATTTTGTTGGCTGCGACCGATGCCCCCACGCCGCTTCCGCAAATCAGGATGCCGCGCTCAGCATTTCCGTCGCGAATTTCCGCAGCCACCTTTTCCGCATAATCCGGATAATCCACAGGAGGCTCGCTTTTATCCACGCCCACATTCACTGTTTCGTAACCCAGTTCGCCCAAATAACCCAATAAATCGTGCTTTAGTTCCACACCGGCATGGTCGCTACCCAGCACTACTTTCATAGGGTTAAGTGTACCGCCCGGGCGCGCTTGCGCCGGGCTACGCACAGATTATGTGGATCTATATGGATGTACGTTTGAGAGACGGTATTTCAGAAGGGCCACGCTGCAGGGCTGGCACTACAAGCTTGGCGGTGGAAGCGAGCTACCCGCATGGTTTTAGAAGCCTTTGGCAAGGCTGGTTTTCGTTGATGCCTGGTCGCAGCTCAAAACTAGCGCCCTGGCGGCCCACGCTGTCGCGGCCGAAGAGATCCATTGATCGTGTCCGTGCGGGAAGGCACTATCGAAGTACGGCTGAAACTTCACCGACCTGCTCTTTACATACCAGGAACCGTCTTCTAGCTGCGTACGAAGCAGAAACTGAACTCCGCGCCGGTACCTATCGTCTTTGACTGGCACCCCGGCGGCAGTATGCAAAGCGTAGAGCGCTTGACCGGTTGCGTAAGCATCGCTAGCAAAACCTGCCCGCTGCGCCCAACCACCGTCCTCCCGCTGCAACTTCGTCAGTTCTTCACCCAATTTTGCCAACGCCGAAGGCTGCACCCCACTCCAACTCAGCCCGAGCATCCTCATCACGTGTTCATGGGTTGTTTGTGGCATGGCGGCCAGCATCCACGCGCGCCCCCGATCGATTTGCTTCTCAATCTCCGCTTTCCGTCCCTTAGGAGCAAAGGTGCAAAGCGTTCTCAAGGCAAATGCGGTATCCGTGAAATCTGAATTTAGCGGAGGGCGGTTCAGTACACTGTGCCAGGAACCATCTGGCCGCTGCCATCCAGAGATGTCGTGGACCAGCGCATCCGTTAAGGGGCTCTGCGGCATATTTTGATCCGCCAGGGCGTTTGCCAGAGCCGCCGTTGTGGTCGGTGCCCCGGGGGCGCGGTTTCGTTGCAGCAGCATTTCCCGCAGTGGCTCGGAAATCGTGATTGTTTGCTTTAAAGAAAGCGCGGCCAGCTTGTCGTCCACTGTCAAACCGCGATCCCGTGCCAGCGTCGCCACCGCATTGGTCAGATACTGGTGATGGCATGATCCGCAGCCGCTCTTGTCGAAAAACTGGCTTCCGCTAACCTGCAATAGGCGCAAACTCGCTTCCACGGCTTCTCTTGGCTGCCTCTGCTCTTTCGCCGCACGTGGTCCGACCGCCGCCTGCTCGGCACTGTCTTCTTTCTCTTTCGCGCTTTCTTTTGCCCCAGCGCTTCGCAGCAGTGCAACGATCGGCGTTTCTCCCCACAGCCGCGCCCAGTCGAGCGCGCTTCTTCCATCGTTGCCCGGCGCGTTCACATCGGCCCCTTTTTTTAGCAGCAGACGAACTACTTCCGCATTCTGCTTTTCAGCCGCCACCGCCAGTGAAAGGGCACTCATGCCGCGCATGTCCCGAACCGTCAGATCGGCACCAGCGTCCAGAAGCGTTTTCACAATGGCTGGGTTCCCCATGGGAACCGCCATCAGGAGTGCAGTCAGTTCTCCCAACTCCTGCTGGCCAGACTTTACGGGAGGCAGTTGCGGCGATTGCCAGTTCACTGTCGCTCCCCGATCCACCAGCATCTTAACCGCACCGGCGTTCTCCAGTGCCGCCGCTTTCATCAGCGCGGACCCGAATATGGCCCCCTTTTCATTGGGATCGGCCCCTTTATCAAGCAGGATTTTTAGAACAGCGGTGTCCCCGGATTCTGCCGCCGCCGTCAACGCTCCGGAGCCAAACGGATCTGTGACCTTCACGTCCGCCCCTGCGACAATCATTATCTGCACAACGTCGCGTGCGCCCGGGTAAGCAGCGGCAGCCATCAGCGCCGTCCTGCCTGACTTGGCACGCGCGGTCACATCGGCTCCATTTGCCAGCAGCAAGCGGACCTTATCCGCATCCCGCGCGCCCCACATCAGAGCAGTAGCCCCGAAACTGTTTGCATCGTTCGGATGCGCGCCGTTCTTCAGAAGCAATTCCATGCAGCCGGCTGTGGAGTACTGTGCCGCATACATCAAGGGTGTCGCGTTGTGGCTATCGCGCGCGTTCGGGTCGGCGCCGCCAGCAAGAAGGTTGGAAATCCGAGAAACATATCCATCCCTTATGGCTTGAAACAGGTCTTGGTTTTTGGCGTCGTTTCCGATACAAGTTATCGCCGCCGCAAAGCAGATCGCCATTAAGCCGGGTAACCGGCGGAATGCAACTATCATCAACCTACCTCCAATAAGCCGGACTCGCTAGTCCGGCACCTATAAAAAAAGACTATACGCCGGTGGGGCTGGAAACGCAATAGAAAAACGGTCACGGAGAAGATTCGGGAACAGTCGCCTGCTACGGGCTTTTCGATGCGCCGGCCTGAGCAGATTCGGCTCCACGTGAATCGTTGTCGTAATGATTCCAGCCTCGTTGAAGCACTGGCCAGGCATGATGCCCTTTCATAGGGTTAAGTGTGCCGCGCAGGCGCGTTACTCTCGAATCTATGCACAAGGTAAACCTGGCGGAACAGTTCGCAAACATCCACGCCCACTGGCAGGCGCGCATTTCGGGCGAACTTAACGGCCAGCACGTGAAACTGGTCAAGTTCCAAGGCGAATTCCCCTGGCATCATCACGTGGACGAGGACGAACTGTTTCTCGTCATCCGCGGCGAATTCCGCATGGATTTACGCGACCGCACCATTCCACTACACGAAGGCGAATTTCTCATCATTCCGAAAGGCACCGAACACCGCCCCGTCGCCGAGCGTGAGGTGGAAGTGCTCCTCTTCGAACCTGCAGGTACCAGGAACACAGGTGACCAGGATAATGAGTTCACTTATAAACCAGAACCGTTTACCGGGTTATGATCCCCGCAGGCCCAAGGCCGCTTACTACCTGAGTGCTTGGCGGTAGCCGAAGCGAGGAGTTCCTCTGCCGTAGCCGATGACGAATTTTGGAACGATGTAGAAAAGGGGATCGCGGAACGAAGTACGCCATGGAACCCGCCCCCCTGTGAGTGATTCTGGATTCTAATATTCTGACGGCGTTAAACGGGCAAAGCTTACACCTCTTCATGTCATGATTCCGGTGCGAGCCAATGTCAGAGACATTCTGATCCGCCCTCTAAAAACCATAAACTTCTAAGCAACCGTATTCGATAGAATAGAGCGCGTAAGTTTAACTGCCCCATGAAAGCATTTGTTCTCTTTCTCATCGCAAGCACTTTTGCAATCGCCGCTGAAATCCCCGTTGCCCCTCTCGGCACCTATAAACCCGTCGAGCGGAAATTCTGGGCCTTTCAACCCCGTAAAGATGTTGCCGTTCCCCAACTCGCTACACCCGCCGAACAACGCTGGGTCAAAACTCCCATTGATGCCTTCATCCTTCGGAACCTGAATAAATCAATCCTCCAGCCTGCCCCTGAAGCCGACCGCCTCACCCTCATCCGGCGCATTACGTACGACCTTCACGGCATCCCGCCCACGCCAGAAGAGATCGATTCCTTCATTAAAGATAAATCTCCGAACGCATGGGCCAAAGTAGTTGACCGCCTTCTCGCTTCCCCCAAATACGGGGAACAGTGGGGCCGCCACTGGCTCGATGTCGTCCGCTTTGCCGAAACTGACGGCTATGAATACGATACCCATCGCCCCGATGCCTACCGCTACCGCGATTACGTAGTCCGCAGTTTCAACAACGACAAGCCCTACAACGCGTTCGTAAAAGAGCAGCTCGCGGGCGATGAGATGGATCCCGCAAACGAAGAGTACCTGATTGCCAGCGGTTTCAACCGCCTCGGTCCCTTGCGCAAGAACGTCGGCAATCAAAAGGTGGCCGGTTCCCGCAATGAAACCCTCACCGAGATGACCAACATCGTTGGCGCAGCATATCTCGGTGTCACCGTCGGTTGCGCCCGCTGTCACGATCATAAGTTCGATCCCTTCCGCCAGTCTGACTATTACCGCCTGATGGGCTACTTCGCCCAGACCCAGCCGCACGATCTGGTGCAAGCTTCTGCCGAGGAGCAGGAAGCCTGGAAGCAAAAGGCCGCCCCGGTGCAGAAGGAAATCACCGAACTTCAACTCAAAATGAAGAAGGCTCCCGAGTCTGAAAAGAACGGGCTCGCCATGCAACTGGACGACATTGAAGACAAGCTTCCGCCCCCGTTGCGCTCCGTCTACACCGTGACCGACGATGCAAAAAACGCGACGCCCATCGAAGTTCTCTTCCATGGCGATTATCTGCAGCCCACAGCGAAGGTCGGCGCGCGGCCACTTGGTATCCTGCTGCCCGAAGCGGTCCCCGAAAAGCCTGTCGATCTTCAGAACCCGCGCCTCGAACTCGCCAACTGGGTTGCCGATCCAGCTAACCCGCTCACCGCTCGCGTCATGGTGAACCGCGTATGGGAATATCACTTCGGCCGCGGCATCGTCTCTACCCCGAACGATTTCGGCCGCATGGGTGGCAAACCCTCAGACCCCGAACTGCTCGATTACCTGGCCAACCAATTCGTCGCAGGCGGCTGGAAACTGAAGCCACTGCAGCGTATGATTCTGCTCTCCAGCACATACCGTCAATCCAGCGATTCGCCCCTCGAAAAAGTCGCGATGGA